>NZ_JBEZGK010000002.1:401508-419582 GCF_040649935.1 Micromonospora sp. NPDC048842
GTAGCCGCCCTGGTCGTAGCCCCGGTCGTCGTAGCCGCCGCGCTGCTGCGGAGGAGGCTCCTGGCCGTAGTTGCCGCCCTGGTCGTAGGCACCGGCGGGCTGGCCGTAGCCGCCCTGGTCGTAGCCCCGGTCGTCGTAGCCGCCGCGCTGCTGCGGAGGAGGCTCCTGGCCGTAGTTGCCGCCCTGGTCGTAGGCACCGGCCGGTTGACCGTAGCCGCCCTGGTCGTACCCGCCAGCCTCCGGAGCGCCGTATCCGGCGGTTGGCTCGGCGGCGCGACCGCCGTACGGGGCTGCTTCGGGCTGGCCGTACCCCTGCGCCTGCTCCGGCTGGTAGACGCCTGTGGCGTACGGGTCGGCCGGGGCCGGGTACTGGGTGCTGTCGCCGTTGTACCGGCCGGTCGGCTCGTCGAACCGCTCGCCGTAGGCCGCTCCGCCAGCGGGAGCCGGCGGGTAGGCGGCGGTGCCGCCCGGGGCGTCGTAGTCACGACCGCCGTAGCCGCCACCGGAGGCTGGAGCGTTCCCGTAGCCGGCACCGGAGGCAGGGGCGTTCCCGTAGCCGGCACCGGAGGCCGGAGCATTGCCGTAACCGGCACCGGGCGCGGCACCGTAACCGTCACCGGCCGCACCGGCGCCGTACCCGCCCTCCGGGCCGGCCGGAGTGCCGTAGCCGCCACCGGAGGCTGGGGCGTTGCCGTAGCCGCCGGCACCGTAACCAGCGGACGCTGGATCCTCGCCGTAGCCGGCGCCGCCCCAGCCCTGCTGACCCGCGCCGCCGTACGCCTGGGCAGGCGCGCCGTACGGGTCCGGCGGAACGTCGTCGACCACCGGTCGGTGCATCATCGTCGGCGCCTCGCTCAGCGCCGCGCCGCCGACCATGGTCGGGTCCGCTCCACCGCCGGGACGACCGCCGACCACCCGGGTGTGGTCGTCGGGACCGCGGAACCCGCCCCGCGAAGGCGGCACCACACCGCCGCCACCGGCAGCTGCCGGAGCGTCGTCGTCGCCGTTCTCCCTGCGCTTCATCCAGAGCAGCACGATCGTGCCGACACCGGCGGCGACCAGGAGGCCACCGAGCAGGATGATCAGGTACGAGCTGAGGCCGCCGCCGTCCTCGTTGTTCGCGGCATTCGCCGGGGCGCCCTGGCTGGCCTCCTCGGTGGGCTGCTCCTCGGTGCCCTCCTCGGTCGCCTCTTCGGTGGGGGTGGCCTCGGGGGTCGCGGACGGGGTGGCGCTGGGCGTCGCCTCGGCCTTGATCGCGAGACTGAGCCGCTGACCGGTGACGGCCTGTCCGGCGCTGGCGTTCAGGGACTTGAAAGCCTTGATGTTGTCGAACGACGCGCCCAGGTCGATCCGTCCGGGCGCGATCGGGTTCTGGGTGGTGCCGGTGAACCGGAAGTCGCCGCTGCCGTTGCTGGTGGCGTCGTAACGGTGACCGGCGGTGTCCTGGAGGACCACGAACGCGTTCGGCACTGCCTTGCCGTCGGCCTGCGCGACCACCTTGCCGGAGACCGACCGCACGGTCTGGTTCTGCGGCGGCGGCGCTGCCTTGGCCACCAACGTGACAGTCGTTGACGCCTCTTCGGTCTGCTTCACGACTCCGGTGGAGTCCGTCGCCTTGACGGTGATCGTGGCGCTGCCGTTGGCTGCATCGTCCGCTGCCTTGAAGGTGGCGTCGAAGCTGCCGCTAGATGTCACCCGGCCGCGGGAACACCCGTCAACGCAGGTCAACTTCGAGTTGCTCGAGCTGAAACTGATGTCAGCAGGCCCTCCGCCGTCTTCGAAGGCGAGTCGGTAGCTGATCTTCGTGGTCTTGCCGGCCTCGACGCTGCTCGGGGAGGCCGAGACATCTGTAACGTTGGGAGCGGCCATTGCTGGTGTGGCGGGGACGGCGAGCAGAGCGCCGGCAACCAGCGCTACGACCACACCGGCCCGCTGCTTCCAGGCACGTCGGTGTGTTGACACGTCCACCGCCTTCCGGGCTGACTTCCCTCTGACCGGCGGGGCGCCGGGCCGGGGATCATCACGGTACGAATACGCCGTCGGCAACTATGCCTTGTCCGACTGCATGAGCGCGACCCAGGGCCAGCGTCGCGTGTTTGGCCTGAGGGTCGTATCGTCCCGTCGTGTCCTCTCCGCACAGTAAGTCCGCTGCCGTTACGGCCGCGTTGTCGGCGCTCGACGAGGGGCGTACACCCGAACGGCCGGTGTTCCGAGAGGCGGTCCGGTCGTTGTTGGCCGTCCTCGCGGAGCGCGCCCCCGGCCGATCGGTGGAGGTGCGCGTCCCACCATACGGGGCGATCCAGTGCGTACCGGGGCCTCGACACACCAGGGGAAATCCACCAAACGTGGTCGAGATGGCCCCGAACACCTGGTTGGAGCTGGCCACCGGCAGGCTCGACTGGGCGTCGGCGGTCACCGACGGTCGGGTCCAGATGAGTGGCAACCGCGCGGACCTGTCGGCGTATCTGCCCCTCTAGTCGTCCCGATGTCCCACTCGCAGTGACGCTGAGCAGGGGAATCGTGACTTTCTGTATTGACGTCGATTCGCGTACACTGTCAGGCGATGACAGTGGTCCCGGCAGAGGAGAGTGGATCCGCCCGTGATCCCCGCCCGGCCGGTCCAGACCAGCATGAGGGAGCGGTAGGTGCCCCGAGGCGACGGCCGGCTGAGCCACGACCTTGACCCCCAACGACCCGGCCCACAGGACGCCTGCGGCGTCTTCGGCGTCTGGGCCCCCGGCGAAGAGGTTGCCAATCTGACCTACTTCGGCCTCTACGCCCTACAGCACCGCGGCCAGGAGGCGGCGGGCATCGCGGTGAGCGATGGCTCCGGCGTGGTGGTCTACAAGGATCTCGGCCTGGTGGCGCAGGTCTTCGACGAGCCCACCCTGGCCAGCCTGCGTGGTCACCTGGCTATCGGGCACGCTCGATACTCCACCACCGGCGCGTCCAACTGGGAGAACGCTCAGCCGACGATCCGGTCGACCACCTCCGGCACGACCATCGCGCTGGCCCACAACGGCAACCTGGTCAACACTGCCGAGCTGGAGAAGGAGGTCGCCGAGCGCGGCCTCATCGCTGACGGTTCGACAAACGACACCTCCCTGGTGACGATGCTGCTCGCCAGCCGACCGGATCTGTCGGTCGAGGCGGCCGCGCTGGAGGTGTTGCCGCAGCTGCGCGGCGCGTTCAGCTTCGTCTTCATGGACGAGTCGACCCTCTACGCGGCCCGCGATCCGCACGGTGTCCGCCCGCTGGTGCTCGGCCGCCTGGAGCGCGGCTGGGTCGTCGCCAGCGAGACGGCCGCCCTCGACATCGTCGGCGCCAGCGTGGTGCGTGAGGTCGAGCCGGGCGAGCTGATCGCGATCGACGAGAACGGGCTGCGCTCCACCCGGTTCGCCGCGCCGGAACCGAAGGGCTGCCTCTTCGAGTACGTCTACATCGCCCGCCCGGACGCCACGATCGCCGGGCGCAACGTCCACTCGGCGCGGGTGCAGATCGGCCGGCAGTTGGCCAAGGAGCACCCGGTCGAGGCCGACCTGGTGATCCCGGTGCCCGAGTCGGGCACCCCGGCCGCCATCGGGTACGCGGAGGCGTCCGGCATTACGTACGGCGCCGGCCTGATGAAGAACCCGTACGTGGGTCGCACCTTCATCCAGCCGTCGCAGACCCTGCGTCAGCTTGGCATCCGGCTCAAGCTCAACCCGCTGCGGGAGAACGTCCGCGGCAAGCGGTTGGTGGTCGTGGACGACTCGATCGTGCGCGGCAACACCCAGCGCGCCATCGTGCGGATGCTGCGCGAGGCGGGGGCGCTGGAGGTGCACGTCCGGATCTCCTCCCCGCCGGTCAGCTGGCCGTGCTTCTACGGCATCGACTTCGCCACCCGGGCGGAGCTGCTGGCCAACGGGTTGGACAACGACGGCATCCGGCGCTCCATCGGCGCCGACACGCTGGGCTTCGTGTCCCTTCCCGGTCTGATCGCCGCGACCGAGCAGCCGAAGACCAGGTTGTGTCGGGCGTGTTTCGATGGGGAGTACCCGATCGAGTTGCCAGCCGGCAACCTGATCGGCAAGCACGTGCTCGAAGGGGTGGGTCGACGCGTCGCCAACTCGGCGCCGGAGGCCACGCACACCAACGGCTCGTCCGTCGCCACTCCGGGTGGCGTTACCGCAAACCGCCCGTAGCACCAACCGGCGCGGCCCGGCTACCGCCGGCGGCACCGAGAACCAAAGGGGAGAACCGTGACGCACGTGTCCGAGCGCAGCGGCGCAGGAAGCAGCCCGACCGGCGCCGGCGGCGACCGCCAGCCGTGGACGGGCGGTGCTGGCCGCCAGGCGCGCAAACGCTCGGTCTCGTACGCCGACGCCGGTGTCTCCATCGACGCGGGTGACCGCGCCGTGGAGCTGCTCAAGTCGAAGGTGCGGCAGACCCGCCGTCCCGAGGTGCTCGGTGACCTCGGTGGCTTCGCCGGCCTGTTCCGGCTGGACACGAAGAAGTACAAGAGCCCGATCCTGGCGTCCTCCACCGACGGGGTGGGCACCAAGCTGGTGATCGCCCAGCAGATGGACATTCACGACACGGTCGGCATCGACCTCGTCGCCATGGTCGTCGACGACCTGGTGGCCTGCGGCGCCGAGCCGCTGTTCCTGCTCGACTACATCGCCACCGGCGAGGTCGTGCCGGACAAGGTCGCCGAGATCGGCGCGGGCATCGCCGACGGCTGCCGCTACGCCGGCTGCGCGCTGCTGGGCGGGGAGACCGCCGAGCACCCCGGCGTCCTGCGTCCGGACGAGTACGACATCTCCGCGACCGGCGTGGGCGTGGTCGAGGAAGCCGACATCCTGAGCCCCGAGCGGGTCGAGGTGGGCGACGTGGTGATCGCCATGCGCTCCTCCGGCCTGCACTCCAACGGGTACTCGCTGGTCCGGCACGTGCTGCTGGGCGCGGCCCGAATGCGTCTGGACATCGTGATCGACGACTTCGGTCGGCAGCGGACCCTCGGCGAGGAGCTGCTCACGCCGACCAAGATCTACGCCAAGGACTGCCTCAAGCTGATCGCCGAGGCCGAGGTGCGGGCGCTGTCCCACATCACCGGCGGCGGAATCCCCGGCAACCTGGTCCGGGTGCTGCCCGAGCACGTCGACGCGGTGGTCAACCGGTCTACCTGGAAGCCGCAGCCGATCTTCGACCTGATCCAGACGAAGGGTCGGATCGACGACCACGACATGGAGTCGACCTTCAACATGGGTGTCGGCATGTTCGCGATCGTCTCGGCCGAGGACGCCGACCGGGCGCTGGCCACCCTGACCGGCCGTGGTGTCGAGGCGTGGCAGGCCGGCGAGATCATCGAGGGCACCGGCAACGTGCAGATGGTCGGTCAGCACACCCGAGGATGATCACCTCCCGGTGATCGTACGGGCACCTGATCAGGGCTTCACCCGAGTGGCCAATGCCGCCTAGCCTGAAGGGCACCCTCAGGCTAGGCGGAGGAGGGCGATGGCTGCTCGGGGACAGTCGTTCAGCGGGATGCGCGGTCTGGCCGCCGTCCCGTCGTACGTCGTCATGCAGCCCACCACCCTCTGCAACCTCGACTGCGCGTACTGCTATCTGCCGTTTCGCGCCGCCGACCGCCGGATGCCGGTGGCGGTGGCCGAGGCGGTCGCGGCCGCTGTCAATCCCTGGGCGGCCAACGGTCGGTTCTCCGTCGTGTGGCACGGCGGCGAGCCCCTGGCCGCCGGTCGAGAGCACCTGGCCGATCTGATCGCCCCGTTCGGGCCAGAGGTCGAGCACCATGTGCAGACCAATGCCACCCTCATCGACGACGACTGGTGCGATTTCTTCACCCGGCACGAGATGCGGGTGAGCGTGAGCGTCGACGGGCCCCGGGCGCGCAACGGCGACCGGGTCAACCGGGGTGGTCAGCCGGCGTACGACCGGATCCTGCACGGCATCTCGGTGCTGCGGCGGCGCGGTCTGCCCTTCTCCGCGCTGGCCGTGGTGTCCCGGCCCGAGCCGGGGCTCGCCACCGAGCTGTACGACTACTTCCTCGAGCTGGGTTGCGACGTACTGGGCATCAACATCGAGGAGACTGAGGGAGTCAACACCCGCGACAACCGCCACGATCCGTCGGCGGTGTCGGCGTTCTGGGCGGAGTTGGTAGGGGCGTGGCGCCGGGAGCCCCGGATCCACCTCCGCGAGATCGAGTGGTCGTTGCGCTACGCCGCGGCGGTGCTCGACAACTCGGCGGACGGGTTGCTGCCCCGCCATCTGGATCCGATCCCGACCATCGGTCACGACGGCTCGGTGATCGTGCTCTCCCCGGAGTTGGCCGGTTTCACCGACCCCCGCTACGGCGACTTCAGCAGCGGCAACGTGCTGACGACCCCGTTGGCGCAGATCCTCGGCGACGCGGCGACGACGCCGTGGGTGGGGGAGTTCCTGGCCGGGGTGGAGGCGTGTCGGGCGTCCTGCCCGTACTTCGGTTTCTGCGGTGGTGGCCATGCCGCCAACCGTTACTTCGAACTGGGGCGTTTTGACGGTACGGAGACCGAGCACTGCCGCAACAGCAAGATCCGCCTATTGGAGGGAGTGTTGGAGCATGCCCGAGACCACCAGTCACCGGCGGCCTGAGCGCGAAGCGGACGACGGAGTCACCGAACGGGTGCGGGACGCGGCTCCCGCGCTCGTCACGCTGCTTCAGGAGGCCGAGGACGCACGGCGGTTGCGTTCGGAGGTGTCGGGCGGCGAGGGCTCCAGCGCGGTCTGCGCGTGGAACCACTTCGAGAACATCCCGACGTTCTACAACTGGAACAATCGCCCGCGCTGAGGGAGCCGTTGTCAGGGGCCTGTCGAGCGACCGGAGTGGATCCGGTCGGGCCAGGCCCCTGATCGTCGGCGACTGCACCTGCACGGGACGTGCGTGAGCACGCGGGGGTTACCGCGTGCTCAGCTGCGTCGAGAGGTCAGCGGGTCGGACGGACCCAGGGATCCGGATCGTCGTCCGCGTGATCCTCATCATCGTCGTCGACGAACTCTTTAGAGTCGTCGTCGAAGTGGTGCTCAGACTTACCAGCACCCGCCAGTTCGCGCTGCAAAGCGGTGAGGTCGGTGTTCGGGGAGTGGTACTTCAACTCCCGCGCCACCTTAGTCTGCTTGGCCTTAGCACGGCCGCGCCCCATGGCTCGACCCCCTCGCACAGAATGCGGGGCAGCCCGAAGGCGGGCCCCGATGACGTCAGGCATCTCTCGTGGCTCTTACGGTACATGGGGATGCCATCGTTCGGCACCTCGGGTTACCGTCAGCCGGCTCTGCGCGTCGCGTCGATCCGGCCATCACCCAGTGTACCGGGTAAGGAGCGGAACGGTTAGCGCCCGTGACACCGGACAAACCGCATCAAAATTTGACCCCGGCTCAGCTTACCCAGCGACGCTCGGCACCGGGGCCCGGAGGCGGATCTCGTCGATCCGCCCCCGGGGGACGCTCAGCGCAGGTGGATCGCGCGCAGCCGGCCGACGTCCGCCATCCGCCGCTCCGCCAGACGGTCGGCCGCCACCGCCGGCGGCACGCCCTCCGCGTCAGCAAGGTGCAGGATCTCGCGGGTGGTGTCGAAGATCCGGGTCGCCCGCAGCTTCGCCCGGTCGAAGTTGAAGCCCTCGATCTCGTCGGCCACCTGGATCACGCCGCCCGCGTTGACCACGTAGTCCGGGGTGTAGAGGATGCCCCGGTCGGCGAGCAGCTTCTCGATGCCCGGGTGGGCGAGCTGGTTGTTCGCCGCCCCAGTGACCACCTTGGCGCGCAGCGCCGGCACGGTGTCGTCGTTCAGGGCGCCGCCCAGCGCGCACGGCGCGTACACGTCGATGTCCGCGGCGACCAGCGCGCTGGCGTCGTCGACGAGGGTGACCTGCGGGTGGTTGCTGCGCACCCACGCCAGGGCCTTCGGGTTGACGTCGGTGGCGACCACCTCGGCGCCATCCTCCAGCAGGTGCCCGGTGAGGTACTTGCCGACCTTGCCCAGCCCGGCCACGCCGACCCGCCGGCCCCGCAGGCTCGGGGTGCCCCACACGTGCTCGGCAGCGGCCCGCATCCCCTGGAAGACACCCCAGGCGGTGAGGATCGACGAGTCGCCGGCGCCGCCGTGCTCCACGCTGCGCCCGGTCACGTAACGGGTCTCCCGGGCCACGACATCCATGTCCGCGACGTACGTGCCGACGTCACAGGCGGTGTAGTAGCGGCCGCCCAGCGACTCCACGAAGCGACCGTACGCGCGCAGCAGCGCCTCGCTCTTGATCTGCTCCGGGTCGCCCCAGATGACGGCCTTGCCGCCGCCCAGGTCCAGCCCGGCGAGCGCGTTCTTGTACGCCATCCCGCGGGACAGGTCCAGCACGTCGGCGAGGGCGTCGTCCTCGCTCGCGTACGGGTAGAAGCGGGTGCCGCCGAGCGCCGGGCCCAGCGCGGTGGAGTAGATCCCGATGATCGCCTTCAGGCCGCTCTGCTTGTCCTGGCAGAACACGACCTGTTCGTGACCGGTCGATACCGGGTCGTCGGTGCTCGCGAATACGCCCATTGTTGGCTCCTACTGTGGTGTGCGTCCTTGTGGGACGCGGACCTGGTGGACCCCGGCGGGGATGCTGCCGGTGTGATCGAGCCTAGTATCGGCCGCCGGGCGGGCGCTCGACGCGCCGCCGCCGTCCCACGGTGCGGCGCGCGTGCTCCGGCCGCTGACCGCGTACGGGCGTGGTTCGTGGGAGGATCGCGCGGTGCCGTCGCTCTTCGCTTCTTACCTGCGCGTGTACGAACCGCTGGCCGCCTTCGATCGAGACCGGCAGAGCTACTGGCGCCGCTACGTCTCGGAGGGGCGCGCGATCGCCCCGGTCGAGGGGCCCGGTCGGCAGCGGACGGCGGTGATCGAGGCGCTGGGCGCCGGTTGGACCCGACTGCCGGACCTGCCGGAGGAGGCGTACGTCCTGGAGACGGACGACGGCCTGCTGGTCTGCCCGTGGAACCTGCGCATCCGGGTCGCTGAGGCGGCGCTCAGCGCCCGGGACGGGGTGCCCTCGGTGCTCGCCGACGCCTTCGTGCCGCCGGTGCTCGCCGGGCAGGCCAGGGCGGTGGTGGACGACTGGCGCAGTGGCGCCCGGGTGCTGGAGCACGGGGTGCCCCGGGTGCACGAGCAGATCGCGACCTGGGGCGTACCACTGCGGTGGTTCGTGCTCTTCGACCCGGCGGAGCGGGACCTGGTCACCCAGCCGGGCCGGCGGGCGTTGCGCTACCGCACCGAGATCTCCAAGGCTCGACGCCGCTCGTCGCGGGCGCTGTCGGTGCTGCGCAAGTCGGTGGGCGAGGCGCCGATCACCGAGGCGGTGGAGGAGGCGGCGCGCTGGCTGGAGGAGTTCCATCCGCGGTCAGTGGTCGAACTGGACTACGGCGGTCTGGTCGACCTGCTCTCCGACGAGACGCTCACCGCGGACGACTCGCCCGAGCTGGTCGCCAGCGGCCTCGCGGGGCTGTCGCGCGGCGAGGCCGAGGAGGCGTCGGCCGCGTACGACACGTTGGTGGCGCGGTGGCGCGCGGTGCAGCTTTTGGAGCGGTGCAACTAGGGCATATCACCCTAGGAGCGCTCCCAAGGTGAGTTGTGCTCGTAGTTGACGCATCACGAACCGTGATCATGAGTCCGAATAAGGTACTTTCTGCCGTGTAAAAGTCGTAAAAATCGGGCATGGTTCATCCGTCCGTCTAGGGACCTTCATCCGTTCGGCCCATGTCGGACATCGGGGACTAGCCGGACCATGGGAGACGCGTCGGCCGGCGGGACCCCGGCCGATGTCTATACATGTGGAGGAGTGACCGATGGCATCGCGAACGCACGAACCAGAGCCGCTACTCACGCCGGCCGAGGTGGCGTCGATGTTCCGGGTCGACCCGAAGACGGTGACCCGGTGGGCCAAGGCTGGCAAGCTCAGTGCCATCCGCACCCTGGGTGGCCACCGTCGGTACCGTGAGTCGGAGGTCAGGGCGCTGTTGCAGGGCCAGATCCCGCAGCAGCGGCAGGGCGACTGAGCAGGCAAGAGTTCTTCGTCAGGGGCGGTGGATCTCGATCCGCCGCCCCTTTCGTATGCCCCGCCGAGCACGACCCCGGCCGCGGGTCAGCGCCGCGGCTCGGCCAACGTCACCCGGATGCCGACAGTGCCGCCCTCGCCGCGACGCAACCGGCTGCCCAGCAGGCTCAGCCGACCGATCAGGCGGTACTTGTGCTTGAGCAGGTCGCGGACCCGACCGGTGTCGCCGCCCCCGTAGATCGTCGCGTGGGCTGACACCTCCGCTCCGTGTGGCCGACCCCGCACGTCGCACGGTGCCACTGTCACCTCGCCGTTGCGGCGGATCCGCTTCACCTTGCCCGAGTCGGCCCGGGTCCAGACCGCCAGGGCCTCCCCGTCGCGCACCGCCCAGACCGGGGTCGGCACCGCCCGACCGTCAGTGCGAAAGGTCGTGAGCAGGATGTACTTCTCGGCCGACAGGCGGTCCAGCATGGTCACGCCGCCAGGATACGGCCGGCGCAGGCGACTGAGTGGCCGGATAGCGTGAACGTCGTGACGGTTGAGCCCCTAATCGGTGACGTGATCGGCGAACTGCTGCGAGACACGCTCGCCGTGGCCACCGGGGTGGGTCCCCGGCCCCTGGTCGGTGGTCGACTGCCGCGACCGGTCATCGAGATCATCGAACGGGACGACGGTCTGATCAACGGCGCCCCGTCCGCGCACTACCTGGACGGGCCCGCGGAGTGGCAGCCGTACGACCACCGCGCGGTGGACCGGGCCCACGGCGAGACGCTGGACATCGGCACCGGCGCCGGCCGGATCGCGCTGCTGCTCCAGAAGCGCGGCGTACCGGTCACCGGGCTGGACACCTCAGCGGGCGCGCTGGAGGTGAGCCGGCGTCGCGGTGTCCGGCGGCTGGTGCACGGCACCGTCGACACGCACGTCGCCGACGGGTCGCGGTACGACACGTTCCTGCTGCTCGGCAACAACCTCGGGCTGTTCGAGGGGCGGGAGCGTGCTCCCGAGTTCCTGGCCGCGCTCGCCGCGCTGGCCCGACCGGGGGCGCAGATCATCGCGCAGGGCACCGACCCGTACGGCACCCGCGACCCGCTGCACACCGGCTACCACGAGCGCAACCGTCGGCGCGGCCGGCTCGGTGGCCAGCTGCGGCTGCGGCTGCGCTACCGCGAGTTGAGCACCGAGTGGTTCGACTACCTGGTCTGCTCGGCTGACGAGTTCGCCAGCCTGGTGCACGGCACCGGTTGGCGGCTCACCGATGTGGACGACCGCGACGCCCCCTACTACCTGGCCACCCTGCGCCTCGTCGACTGAGCAGGACGGCCCCGCTCTCCGCCCGGCGGAGAGCGAGGCCGGCGTACGTCTCAGACCTGGACGGTCGGGGGGAGCTGCTCGGGCGGGAGACCGCCGTCGCCGTCGACCACCTCGTCCGGTTGGCCGTCCTCGTCGATGTCGACCATGGTGATGTCCACCTTGCCGTCGCCGTCGGTGTCGAACTGGAACAGGTCCGCCTTGCCGTCGCCGTCGGTGTCCACCACCCACACGTCGGTCTTGCCGTCGTTGTTGGTGTCGGCGCGCAGCAGTTCGACCCGCTCGTCGCCTCGGGTCTCCACGATCTCCCCGTCGGTGACGCTCTCCGGTGCCTGGCTCATGTCGATGCGGTCCTTCCCTCGGTTGACGGGCCGTCATTACCCGATCCGGCGCTCCCCCACGCATGGGCCGGGTCGTCGCGCTGTCTAGGGTCGCACCATGAGCGAGCGGAGCGGGCGGGACACCCGGGCCGGCGCAGCGGGGACCCCGCGCGTCGGCGGGCGGGACAGGGAGGCGTGATGAGCGATCGTTTCGTGGTCGTCGGTGCCGGCACGATGGGGCTTGGCATCGCGTACGTGGCGGCCGGCGCAGGGCACGCCGTCGAGTTGGTCGAGGTGGACCCCGAGCGGGGTGCGGCCGCGCTGAACCGGCTCGCCGAGCTGTGGGAGCGGGCGGTGCAGCGCGGGAAGCTGAGCGCCGACGAGGCCGCCACGAACCGGCGGCGGGTGACGCTGCGCCCGACCCTCGCCGCTGTCGCCCCCGACCCCCAGGTGATCGTGGAGGCGGTGCCGGAGCGCCTCGAGGTGAAGCGTGCGGTGCTCCGGGACGCCGCCGCGCTGCGCCCGGAGCTGCTGGGCAGCAACACCTCCAGCATCGCCATCGGGGCGCTGGCCGCCGAGCTGGACGCGCCCGAGCGCTTCCTCGGCCTGCACTTCTTCAACCCGGTCTGGGCGATGGCGCTGCTGGAGATCGTGGTCGGCCCGGCCACCGCCGAGGAGACCACCGCCGCGGCCGTCGCGCTCGCCGGCCGGCTCGGCAAGGACCCCGTCGTCGTACGCGACATGCCCGGCTTCGCCACCTCCCGGCTCGGGGTCACCCTCGGGCTGGAGGCGATCCGGATGGTCGCCGACGGGGTGGCCAGCCCGGCGGACATCGACAAGGCAATGGTGCTCGGCTACCGGCACCCGATCGGGCCGTTGGAGCTCACCGACCTGGTCGGCCTCGACGTGCGGCTGGACATCGCCCGCACCCTTCAGGCCGCGTACGGGGACCGTTTCGCGCCGCCACCGCTGCTGGTGGAGATGGTGGCCGCGGGGCGGCTGGGTAAGAAGTCCGGGCAGGGCTTCTACCGCTGGGAAGCCGGGGGCAAACAGTGAGCGCGAGGAGTGAGCCTGCGAGCCCCGCAGTCGCGAACGGAAGGTGGGTCCGGTGAGCGGGTTGCGGATCGAGGAGCGGCCGGACCGGCTGGTGGTCACACTGGACCGGCCGGAGAAGCGCAACGCCATCGACGCCGACCTGATCGCCGAGCTGCACCAGGTCTGCGCCGAGTTGGAGGCGCGCCCGCGCCTGCTGCTGCTCACCGGCGGCGCGTCGGGCATCTTCGCCGGTGGCGCCGACATCGGCCAGCTCCGCGAACGGGGCCGTACGGACGCCCTCGCCGCGATCAACTCGGCTGCCTTCGCCCGCATCCGGGCGCTGCCGATGCCGACCGTGGCTGCCGTCGACGGCCCGGCGTTGGGCGGCGGCGCGGAGCTGGCGTACGCCTGCGATCTGCGGGTGTGCACGGCGCGGGCGGTCTTCGGGCAACCGGAGGTGCGGTTGGGCATCCTGGCCGGCGCTGGCGCGACCCACCGGCTGCCCGCGTTGATCGGCGAGGGCCGGGCCAAGGAGCTGCTCTTCACCGGCCGGCGGGTGGACGCCGCGGAGGCCCTGCGGATCGGCCTGGTGAACCGGGTGGTGGACGAGCCCGGCGAACTGCTGACGGTGGCGCACGCGTTGCTGGACGAGATCGCCCTGGGCTCACCGTTGGCGGTGCGGCTGACCAAGCTGGCGGTGGACGCCCCCGCCGCCGCGCACCCGCATCTCGACCTGGTCAGCCAGGCGGTGCTCTTCGAGGACGACGAGAAGCACCGCCGGATGACCGAGTTCCTGGAGCGCCGCCGGCCGCGCTGATCCGCGTATAAGAAACGGCCGCACCGGCGGGAAGCCGGTGCGGCCGTCGTGGATCTCTGGTCCTGCCTACTGCCGGATCTGCACCCCGGCGTCGGCCAGGCCGCGGATCACCTGAGCGGACTCACCGAAACCGATGATCAGTACGGCGTCCGCGCCGAATTCCTTGATCTGCTTCGCGCCGCCGCTGAAGTCGACCGGAGCGGCCTTGGCGTCGGCCGGCGGCTCGTACGTCAACAGCTTGAGCCGGTCGTTGGCGATACCGGCCTTCTCCAGCTCGTCGCGGACGGTGCCCTGGAGGCCCTCACCGTAGGAGTCCTTGCGGGCGACGATGACGATCTTCTGTGACCCGTCGCGGAGGATCACGTCGGCCAGCGCCCGGCCCTGGAGGCTGTCCGGCGGGGCGGTACGGAAGTAGAGGCCCTGGTCGTCCACATCGGTGAGGCTGGCGTCGGTGTTGGACGGGGAGAAGAGAATCTTCCCGGCCTGCACCACGTCCGGCAGCACCGCCCGGGAGATGCCCGAACCGCCGGCACCGATGATCACGCTGACGCCGTCCGTCACGTGCTTGGCCACCGTCGCCTTGGCCACCGCCGGGTTGGTGCCGTCGTCGCCGTCGAGCCACGTCACCGGCTTGCCCAGTGCGCCGCCAGCGGCGTTGATCTCCTTGATCGCCAGTGCGGCGCCGGCGGCCATCGGCGGGTAGGCGATCGAGAGGTCACCGGTCTTCGGCAGCAGGCCGCCCAGGATCAGCGGCTCCTGGTCGGCGGCGGCGCCACCCGGGCGCTGCTTCTTCGGCTTCGGCGGGGCCTTGGTGCTCGCCGCCGACTCGATGCCCGCGCCGACGAACTCGGTCTTACCGTCGTTGATCTGCTGCCCGTCGAAGGTCAGCGTGGCGTAGCTCGCGGTGGCCGGCTCACCCTTGTCGGTGAAGCCCGCCCGGGTCAGCGACACGCCGCGGTACTCGATGTCCTGCCCGTTGCGGGCCAGCGTGAGACAGCTTGCCGGGTCCTCGCAGCGCTGCCCGTCGTTTGTCACGGCGACGATCTGCTTGGTGATGGCGGCCGGGTCGGTGCTCCCAGCCAACTGGGAGGCGAGCACGGCGATCACCACCGCGTCGTACGTCTCGGCGGAGTACACGTAGTCCGTCAGCGCCGGATTGACGGCCCGTAGCCGGCCCTTGAAGTCGTCTGGCAGCGGAACGAGGGGCGTGGTGCCCTTCATCCCGTCGACGAGACTCGCCCGTTCCTTCAACTCCGCAGGATAGGAGTTGAGCATGTTGCCGTCCGTGCCGTAGAGGCGCACCTGTTGGGCGCTGGCCTCTTCGGGCTTGTCATCCCCGCAAGCGCTTGTGGCGAGCAGGATCGTCGCGCAGGCAGCCAGTGTGGCTACCCGCGAGCGGCGTGATACGAACATGGTCGTCCTTCCTCCGGCGAAGGTCCGCTGCGCACATTAGCGTGCCGAGGCCGGCGGCGGGACCGTGGAGGTGGCGTAATGCGCAGGTAGCTCGCGTTGAACACGGACAGTGACGGTTGCGGGGGGCGCTTGACCGCCCGTCCTACTGTGCGCTGCGTGACCGACCTACCACAGCAGACGTTCGATGACGCGGCCGCCGTGCTCCGTTCGGCGCTGACCGGCGATGGAGAAGCGGTGGTGGGAGCGTTCGACGCGGTCTTCGACCGGGCCGGCCTGGACGGTGCGTACGGCGTCGCCTGGTGCCTGGCCGCGACCATGCTCGGCGACGCGCCGGCGGCCAGCGGGGCGGCGCTCGACTTTCCGGGGATAGAGCAGGCCGGGTACGACACCCGCTGGGTGGCCCGCTTCGTCAGCGCGTACGCGAATCGG
This sequence comes from Micromonospora sp. NPDC048842, assembly GCF_040649935.1. Taxonomy (NCBI): domain Bacteria; kingdom Bacillati; phylum Actinomycetota; class Actinomycetes; order Micromonosporales; family Micromonosporaceae; genus Micromonospora; species Micromonospora sp. NPDC048842. The sequence goes on from NZ_JBEZGK010000002.1 coordinate 416,886, forward strand.
GACGAGCCGACCGGGGAGGCGCTGTTCGGTGCGGCGGCCGCCGACGGTCTGCTCCCCGACTGCCTGCTCACACTCGCCGGCTCGACGATCGCCACACTGCGCAGCCGCGCCGGGTGACGCACCGCCGGGTCGCGGCGTCCGTCGGGGGGCGGACGCCGCGACCGCGCGGGTCGGTCAGAACGCGTGGTACGCGATCAGCGGTTCGTACTCGTACCGCAGGTTCTCGAAGCGGACCCGGAAGTTGACGCCGTCCCGGACGTTTGTCGCCACCGTGATCCAGCCCGAGTTGGCCGGCAGGTAGGTCCAGTAGTTGCAGGCGCTCGTCTTGTCGACGAAGATCACGCACGCGTCGGTGGCGTACACGCTCGCGTTGCGCACGTTGATGTCGCGACAGCGCGTCGTGGTGCGGTACTGGCCGGCCGAGCCGCCGTACCGTCCGGTCTCGAAGTACGACCGGACCGCGCCGCCGTAGCAGGTGGCGAGCGGGGCGAACGCGTTCGGCCCGGAGCTGACCGGCGTGGTCGGTGTGGTCGGCTCCGCCCGCGCGGGCGTGCCGACGGAGAGCAGTGCGGTGGCCGTGGCGACGGCGAGCAGACGAGCGGTCGGGGATGGCATCCGTTCGTTCCTCCAAACAGTTGGCTGACCGTCCGTGTCGGACTGATCATCTGGCCGTGACGATGATACGTATCGATCGATCACCGCGCGGCCCCGGTGATGTCCGGCCCGTGTGGTAGCTCTGTAGGCATGTCCGAGGCCATGCTCAGCAAGGTGCGCAAGCTGTTGGCCCAGGCCGAGGACCCGGCCTGCACGCCCGCCGAGTCCGCCGCGTTCACCGCCAAGGCGACCGAGCTGATCGCCCGCTACGGCGTCGACAGGGCGCTGCTCGCCGCCCGGGACCCGACCACCGACCCGGTGGGCGATCGGGTGCTGGACGTCGTCGCCCCGTACGCCCGCGACAAGGTCGGCCTGCTCGCCGCCGTGGCCGAGCCGCTGCGCTGCCGCTGCGTACGCCGTCGGCAGGGCAACGGCTTCGCCCTGCACCTCTTCGGCTTCGCCAGTGACCTGGAACGGGTCGACCTGCTCTTCACCTCACTGCTCGTCCAGGCGGCGCACGGCCTGGCCGCCACCGAGGTGCCCGCGGACGACCACCCCGCCGCCTTCCGTCGCTCCTGGCTGGCCGGCTTCGCGGAGGTGGTCGGAGGTCGACTCTGGGCGGCCGAGTCGGCGGCGGCCAGCGAGTCGGGCGCACCGTCGATGGCACTGGTGCTGGCCGACCGATCCGACCGGGTGCAGCGCCGGCTCACCGAGGAGTACCCACGGCTGCGTACCGCACCGCCACGTCGGTTGGGCGGCACCGGCTTCGGTTCCGGGGCGGAGGCCGGCCAACGCGCGAACCTTGGTGGTCGGGACCTCGGCGGCGCCTCCGCCGGTCGGCGGCTCGGCCGGTGACCCGGCGGGTCGTCAGGCCGTCGTGCCGGGGCGGTGGCGCGACACAGTGGCGACGTAGCGGGTGAGCAACTCGTGCCAGCCAGCCGTGAGCGCCTTGCGGTAACCCTCGGCAGCCTCGCCGTGCCTGTCGAAGTGCCGGTGCTCCAGCTCGACCCGGGTGTGTTCCGGCCCCTCGGCATTGAACAGCACCTCGACCTCGCTCGCGCGGGCCGGGTCCGGCACCGGCGCCCGGTCGGGGCCGATCTGCCAGACGAAGACCAGCCGGCGAGGCGGATCCCAGGTGAGCACCCGGCCCCAGTCGGCGCGGAAACCGTACGGGCCCAACTCGTAGAGCATGCCGCCGGCCCGGGGCTCCATGCCCAGCTCGGCCAGCGCGTCCGGGCCGGACCAGGTGTATTCAGTGACCCACCAGTCGGTCAGCTCGTCGGTGAAGACCGCGAACGCGTGCTCGGGGGAGCCCGGGACGAGAAGGCTGCACCGGAGAGAGAACTGGCCGACGTCCTGCCGGATGTCGGCCGGATCAGTCAATTCCTGTCCCATAGGCCCGGACCATACCGGCTGATGCCTCGGTGTGCAGCTTCGTGCGGTGCCCGGTTCCAGACAGAGGGTCGTTGAGCCGTCACGGACGGGATGGCCCGCCGGAAAGCGGGTAACCGCGCCCAACAGCCCGGACGACCGGGCTGGTGTGCAGGTGGGGCGGGAGAGCATGAGCGACAGTGGGCAGCAGCGGGAGCCGGACCGGAACGTCGACAACGGGAACCCGGACGTCCTGCTCGACATTCCGAAGGTCTCCGTCGACTCCATCCGACTGGCGGTCGACGGCCTGGAGGCCGACCTGTCGCTGCGGGCCCGGGTGGCCAACCTGCTCCAGGTCGACGCCGGCGTACGGGTGCACCTCAACGGCGGCGAGTTGAACATCGACGGGGTCAACGCCGAGGCGCAGCTGCGGGTGCGGTTGGAGCAGCTGACCAGAATCCTGGGCCGCGCGCTCGACACGCTCGACCACAACCCGCACATCATCGATGCGCTCGCCCGCACGGCCGGCACCGCCGTCGACGACGTGAACCGCAGCGCCCAGCAGTTGGCCGCAGGCGCAGCGGAGGTCAAGGCATCGCGTCGACGCACGGACGACGTACGCGACGAACCGGGCGGGCAGGTCGGCGCGGCCAGCCCGGTGGCCGACCGCGACCGATTGGGTTCCGACCGGCCGGGTCCAGGTCGGCCATCGGGTTCTAGCCGCCCGGGTCT
>NZ_JBEZGK010000002.1:419682-524162 GCF_040649935.1 Micromonospora sp. NPDC048842
CGATCGCCCGGGTCTCGATCGCCCGGGTCTCGATCGCCCGGGTCTCGATCGCCCGGGTCTCGATCGCCCGGGTCTCGATCGCCCGGGTCTCGATCGCCCGGGTCTCGATCAGTCCGGCAGTGGCCGTCTGGGTTCTGATCGGCCGGATGCGGGTCGGTCTGGGGCTGGTTCGGTCGGCGCGGGACCGGGTGCCGGCGGCCCTGGGCCGCGAGCCGGCGGCGCAGGGCCGGCCGACCAGGCGCAGCCGCAGGGCCAGCAGCCGCAGGGTCGGCAGTCGCAGGGTCGGCAGTCGCAGGGCCAGCAGCCGGAGGGCCGGCGGCCTGAGGGGCCGCGTGGGCAGGGCCAGCAGTCGGAGGGTCGGCGGCCTGAGGGGCCGCGTGGCGCGGGTGACGGGGAGCACCCTGCGGCGGGCCGGAACCAGCAGCACCTCGGGGGATCGACGGGGCCAGCCGCCGGGGAGGTTGGCAACAAGACCGGCCAGTCGGCGGCGTCCGGGCCGAACCCCTCCGGGGATGGTGACGGTGGTCTGCCGGGCGCGGCGCAGGCTGCGGCGCAGAGCGCAGCCCAGTTCGCCGAGCAGGCGGGGGAGACGCTGCGAGAGGCCGGACGCAGCGTGTGGGAGGCGATCCAGGGCAGCGTGGCCCAGCATCGTCCGCAGGGTCGCCGCGACCACTGACGCCGCACGGTCGCGCGTCACGTCCGCCGCACGGTCGCGCGTCACGTCCGCCGCACGTTCGCGCGTCACGTCCACAGCGCTGCCCCGATGCGGGGGTGACCGCGGGCATGATCGACTCGGTTTCTTTGAACACGCGGTGTTGCGCCTGCTGGGACACCGCGACTTCAAGGAAGTCGTGTTGATCACGCCGGCCGGCGGGGGTCGATCACGCAGGCCGGGCAGGGGCTGGTCATTGAGACCGCGACCCGCAAAAGTCAGGTAGACCGCGACCCGCAAAAGCAAGATCCCCACCTGCGTTTCCGCTGGCGGGGACCTCTGTAGCCCGGCGAAAGGCTATGTGGCCAGGGGCGGGGTCGAACCGCCGACCTTCCGATTTTCAGTCGGACGCTCGTACCAACTGAGCTACCTGGCCGTGTCGCTCGGCTCATGTTACCCGGCAACCGGACGAACCGGCGGCAAGGCGACCTGCTCCGATACGCAGAACGCCGCGCGGGGCGCGGCGTCAGCGCTGCGGTCCTGACGGGACTTGAACCCGCGACCTCCGCCTTGACAGGGCGGCGAGCACTCCAACTGCTCCACAGGACCTAGCTTGTGTTGCTCCGGCTTGCGCCGGTCGTACCTTGCTCCGGCTTGCGCCGGTCGTACCTTGCTCCGGCTTGCGCCGGTCGTGCCCCCAACGGGATTCGAACCCGTGCTACCGCCTTGAAAGGGCGGCGTCCTGGGCCGCTAGACGATGAGGGCGGCCCCGCCATCATTGCACATTCGCAACTTCAAGCGGACTTGCTCCCATCCGGCCCCGCCGGAGGCTTGGAAAGCATACGTGATGCTCCGTCGGTCGACAAAATCGGTGTCGGCAAGGGCTTGGGACGGGTCATAACCGCAGGTCAGAGCAGTTCTAGCGGAGTCGGGTGATGCCGAAGCGCTGCTTCAGGTCGGCGATCAACTTCGGGCACGCGGCGAGGGTCGCGGCCCGATTACCGCCTCCGTCGTGCAGAAGAACGATCGCACCGGGCCGGGTGGCGGCGTGGACACGCTTGCCGATCGTGGCCGCTGTTGGCTTGTCCCAGTCCTGCGGGTCGACCGACCAGTGCAGCGGGCGCATGCCGAGGTCCTTGGCCACCCCGATCACCTCCGACGTCCACCGGCCGCCGGGCTGCCGGTAGAACGACACCTTCGCGCCGGGAGCGGCCTTCTGGATGGCCTTGTTGGTGCGGTCCAGGTCGGCCCGGATCTCGCCGACAGGTCGACGGGCGATATCGAGGTCGTGACGCCAGCTGTGGTTGCAGAGCTGGTGTCCCTCCCGGACGATCCGCCGGACCAACTCCGGGTGACGCTGCACCTCGCGACCGACGACGCAGAAGGTCGCCGTCACCTTGGCGGCCTTCAGCTGGTCGAGCACCTTGGGTGTCCAGGCCGGGTTGGGCCCGTCGTCGAACGTCAGGGCCACCGGGCGTACGCCGGTGTTGCGCCCCAGGCCGGAGGGGAGCTTGGTCGGCAGCGGCCGCAGTGGCGGCTTGGCCGGCTTGGTGACGCTGGGGTGCGGTTTCGGGGTGGGTGGCGTGGTCGACTCCACCGGCCTTGGAGCGGCGGCGGGTGTGATGGTGCGGGTCGGCTGGGCGCAGCCGGACAGGAGCAGCGCCACGGCGAGGACGGACGCCAGGACGGCGCGGGCTTGCATCTGCTCGCTCCCGGAGGGTCGGGGTAGGCGGACCCGCCCGACGGTAGTTCACGCCGCGATCCAGCGACAGTGCGATCAATCACGCCTCGACTGGTCCAGGGAGTCGCGGACGGCGGCGGAGAGCGAGACCGCCTCGGCCAGGTCGACCGGCCGCACCACCCCGGCGGGCAGCGTGTCGGCTCGCCAGCCGGGGCCGGCGGCGAGCACCAGAAGTGGGCGCCGGGGCGCGGCGAGCAGCGCGCTGAGTTGGGTCGGGTCGGCGGTGGCCCGGGTGTGCGACCAGAGCACCACGGCGGCCGGTCCGGTCCGGTTGACCGCCTCGACGAGAGCGGCCACCGGCACCCGGGCGCCGAGCATCCGGTAGCTGACACCGGCCTCCGCGAGAGCTGCCGCCAACGCCTCCAGCGGCAGGGTGTGCTGCTCCTCGTCGGCGCAGGAGAGCAGGATCCGGGCCGGCCCGGTGGGGACGTTTGCCCGACTGGCCGCCGCGAGCGCCTCCGAGACGCAGCGGGACACCAGGTGTTCCACCTCGATCAGGCCGGCGGTGGCTGCGTGTCGTTCGCCGATGCCGGCGAGCACCGGGCGCAGCAGGCCCTCCCAGGTGGCGACGACCCCGCTGGCGGCCAGGGCGTGCGCGATCGTCTCGCTGATCGCCGCCGCGTCCAGTCGCATGGCGGCCCGGGCCAACCCGCGGGCCGCCGGACCGGCACGGCCGACCGGGATGGAGCCGCCGCCGTCACGGCCGGTCGGCTGGATCCGGACGGGGGCGACGGTGCCGGTGCCGTTGGGCATCGGGTCCGGTGCCTGGCGGGCCCAGCGGGCCGCCTCGGCGGGGCTCACCCCCTCGGCGGTGAGCCGGCGCATGATCTCGAGACGGGCCAGATCACTGGGTGTGTACCGGCGGTGGTGACCGGGGATGTGTTCGCTGGGCCCGAGCCCGTAGCGCTGGTGCCAGGTGCGGAGGGTCGTCACCGCGACCCCCAACCGACGTGCGACAGCGCCCGCGCTCAGCGCCTCATCGACCACCCGACCGCTCCGCCGTGTCATCCGCCGACGATCCGGGCGGCGTCATGGCCGGGCCGGTTGCTCCCGACCGGGACTCCGCGGGGCGTAGCAAGCGGTTCACCACCCCGCCCAGCCAGGGCGCGTACGACCGGGGGTCGAGCTTCAACTCGGCCTCCAGTGCGGCGGGGTCGGCCCACCGCAGCTCGGCCACCTCGTCCGGGTCGGGCAGCAGCGGAGCGCCGGGCAGGAACTCGCCGCGCAGTACGTGGTCGTACTCGAACTCGACCCGACCGGTCGCCGGGTCCTCGGCGTAGTAGACGTAGATGCCGACCTCGGTCAGCTCGACCGGGCCCGCGCCCAGCTCCTCGCTCAGCCGTCGGTTGGCAGCCTCGGCGAGTGACTCCCCGGGTTGGGGGTGGCCGCAGCAGGAGTTGGCCCAGCGCAGCGGGAACCGGGTCTTGACGGCGGCCCGGCGCTGGAGCAGCACCTGGCCGTCCGGGTCCACCAGCAACACCGAGAAGGCCCGGTGCAACTGCCCCGGTGGTTGGTGCGCGGCCGCGACTGTCGTCTCGCCGTGGGCACTGCCGGTCTCGTCGACGAGCTCGACGAGGTGTTTCTCGCGGCTGCTCATCGGCCTTCCCCGGTGATCCGGCCGGCGGCGAGCTTGCCGGAGATGAGCACCATCGGTACGCCGACGCCGGGCTGGGTCCCGGAGCCGACGAAGACCACGTTCGGCAGGTCGCGGTGCAGGTTGGACGGGCGGAACGGGCCGGTCTGGAAGAGGGTGTGCGCGGCGGCGAACGGGGTGCCGGCGGCCATCCCCTGCTCCTCCCACTCGGCGGGGGTGATCGCCCGGAGCACCTCGACCCCGGCGCCGAAGCCGACGTAGCCGCGCTCCTCCAGGGTGCCGATCAGTTGGTCGGTGTAGCGCTGGGTCAGGTCGCCACGCCACTCGAACGGTGCCCGGTGCAGGTTGGGCACCGGGGCGAGCACGTAGTAGGTGTGTCGGTCCGGTGGTGCCACGGCGGGGTCGGTCCGGCTGGGGTTGGTCACCAGCAGCGATGGATCGGTCATCAGCTCACCCCGTCGGATGACCTCATCGAAGGTGCCCTTCCACGCGCGTCCGAAATGGATGTTGTGATGGGCGATCTTCGCATAGGCCTGTCGGGAGCCGACGTGCAGAACGACGCAGGACGGCGAGTAGGTGAGCCGGCGCCGCGGCGCGGCGGGGAGCAGGTCCCGGTAGGCGACCGGCAGGTCGGGGTTGAGCACCACCACGTCCGCCGGCACCAGGTCGCCGTCGGCGGTGAGCACGCCGGTGGCGCGACCGTTCACGGTCTCCACCCGGGTCACAGTGGTGTCGTACCGGATCTGCACGCCGTGCTTCTCGGCCGCGCCGGCCATCGCCCTGGAGACCGCGTGTATGCCGCCGCGTGGGAAGTAGACCCCGGCCACCGAGTCGAGATACGCGATGACCGCGTAGATGGCCAGCGCGTCGTGCGGGGCGAGGCCGGCGTACATCGCCTGGAAGGAGAAGATCCGCTGGGTACGCGGGTCCCGGAAGAACTGGTTGATCTTCGTCTGGAGGCGCCGGAAGGCCCCACCGCTGAGCAGCTTGAGCAGGTTGCCGGTGATCAGGTCGGTCGGTGCGTCCAGGTTGCGCTCGATGAAGTCGGTGCGCTCCAGCCGCCACAGCTCCCGCGCGTACTCGACGAACCGCAGGTAGCCGTCGGCCTCCCGGGGGCCGCAGACCCGGGAGATCTCGGCCGCCATCCGGGTGGTGTCGGTGAGCACGTCGAGGGTCGAGCCGTCCGGGTAGTACGCCCGGTAGGCGGGGTCGAGCGGGGTCAGGTCCAGCCAGTCGTGCAGCTCCTCGCCGACCGCGGCGAGTGCCTCGGCGATCAGGTCGGGCATGGTGAGCACTGTCGGGCCGGTGTCGAACTCGTAGCCGTCCACGCCGAGACGCCCGGCTCGCCCGCCGGGCACCGGCTCGCGCTCCAGCACTGTCACCTGTCGACCGCTGCCGGCCAGGTGCAGCGCGCAGGCGAGCCCGCCCAGCCCGGCACCGACGACCACCACCCGGTCCGTCCGTCCTGTCACCGTCCGCACGTGACCACCTCCTCGCTCAAGTCGCTCATCAGGCTCGCCGGTTGGCGGCGGCGGTGGCCAGCCCGGTCAACGCGGTCCGCGCCGTCTGGTCCACGGGTGCGGCGTCGAGCGCGGCCAGCGCGTCGCTGACCCGCTCGGCGATCATCTGCTCCACCCGGGTCACCGCACCGGTCTCGGCGACCAGCGCGGCGAGCGTGTCGACCGATCCGTCGGCGGCTCGCTCCAACGCCGTGAGCTGGGCCGGCGTGGCCAGCTCACGGGCCAGCATGAGCAGCGTGGTCGGCTTGCCGGTGCGGAGGTCGTCCCCGGCCGGCTTGCCGGTGGCCGCCGGGTCGCCGTAGACGCCGAGCAGGTCGTCGCGGAGCTGGAACGCTTCGCCGACAGCCAGGCCATAACGGGTGTACGCGGAGACCAGCGGGTCGTCGGCGGGCACTCCGGCCAGGCAGGCGCCGAAGAGTAGTGGTCGCTGGACGGTGTAGCTGGCGGTCTTGTAGCGGGCCACCCGCAGTGCGCGGTCGACCGACCAGCTGCCCGGGTCGTTCTCGCCGAGCACGTCCAGATACTGCCCGGCGACCGTCTCGACACGCATCTGGTCGTAGCAGCGGCGCACCTCGAAGAGTCGCGTCGACGGCACCGAGGCGTGGGCCAGCAACTGGTCGGCCCAGACCATGCAGAGGTCGCCGATGAGCACGGCGACTGCCTCACCGAATCGGCCGGGATCACCTCGGTGGCCGGCGGCGATGTGCTGTTCGGCGAGCGCGATGTGCGCTGTGGGCCGGCCGCGGCGGGTGGTGGACGCGTCCATCACGTCGTCGTGCACCAGCGCGAAGGTGTGCAGCAGTTCCAGCGCGGCCAGCGCGGGCAGCACGGGTGGCAGCGCCGCGGTGCCACCGACGGCCCCGCGCCACCCCCAGTAGGCGAACGTGGAGCGGATCCGCTTGCCGCCGGTCAGGACGGCCTCCCGCGCGGTGGCGGCGAAGCTGCCCATCGACGCGTCGATGTCGTTGAGGGTGTCGACCTCGGCGGTGAGGAAGGCGTCCAGGGTCTCGTCGACCGCCGTGACCAGATCGTGGGTATAAGCAGCCAGAACGGCGCGGACCGGATCGTCCCCGTCCCCCGGCCCTGTCGGCGCCACGCGGGTCACGTTGCCCGCAACTGCGTCGTTGGCCATGCGGCTGAGCGTACCCTAGGCTACGAGTTGCGTCGATTGGTGCGTCGATAATGGAGGAGGGCCGGTGGAAACTGATCTCACCGCTGCCTATGACCGGTGCCGTGAGCTGCACAAACGCCATGGCCGCACCTACTATCTCGCCACGCGCCTGCTCCCCGCTTGGAAACGACGACATGTGCACGCCCTCTACGGGTTCACGCGGTACGCGGACGAGATCGTCGACCGCACCGAGGACCTGCCGCCGGCCGAGCGGGCCGCCCTGCTGGATCGCTGGGCCAGCCAGTTCGTGGCCGGTCTGCACGGTGCGCCCGTCGACGACCCCCTGTTGCCGGCCGTGTTGCACACGATCGCCGTCTTCGATCTCGACCGGGACGACTTTGCGTCGTTTCTGAAGAGCATGGCGATGGACCTGACCGTCACGGCGTACCCGACCTACGACCACCTGCTCGACTACATGGAGGGTTCGGCGGCGGTCATCGGCACCATGATGCTGCCGATCCTGGGCAGCTCCGACCCGGTGGCGGCCCGGGAGCCGGCCCGGCAACTCGGCTTCGCCTTCCAGCTCACCAACTTCATCCGGGACGTCGCCGAGGACCTCGACCGGGGCCGCACCTACCTGCCGGACGAGGACATGGCGAAGTTCGGGGTCACCCGTGAGGAGTTGGCCGAGGCCCGCGCCCGGGGCCGCGTCACCTCACGGATCCGCGAGCTGATCGAGTACGAGGTGACCCGCGCCCAGGCGCACTACGCCGCCGCCGCACCGGGCATCACCATGCTGGCGCCCGCCTCGCAGGCCTGCATGCGCACCGCGTACGCCCTCTACGGCGGCATCCTCGACGAGGTGGCCGCGCAGGACTACGACGTCTTCGTCCGGCGTGCCCTGGTGCCGCAGCGGCGACGGATGGCGGTGGCCGCGCGGGCCCTGCTCAGCTCGACCGGTACGCCGGTCGTCATCCCCGGGCCGACGATCCAGCCGGAGAGCCGGTGACCGCGAGCACGGCGATCGTGCTCCTCACCCGCGACCTGCGGGTGCACGACCACCCGGCGCTGGCCACCACCTGCGCGGCCTTCGACCAGGTGGTGCCGCTGTACGTGCTCGACCCGGCGCTGGCCGACCTCTCCGCCAACCGCACCCGCTTCCTGCACCAGGCCCTCGCCGACCTGCGCGACCAGCTCCGTGAGCGCGGTGGCGACCTGGTGGTCCGGCACGGCGACCCGGTGGCCGAGACGATCCGGATTGCCGGCGAGGTCGGTGCCAGCGCCGTGGCGCTGTCGGCCGACGTCAGCCACTACGCCGTGCGGCGGGAGCGGCGACTACGCGCCGAGTGCGAGCGGCACCGACTGCACCTGCGAGTGTTTCCCGGGTTGACAATGGTCGAGCCGGGCGCGTTGCGGCCCGGTGGCGGCGGCGACCACTACCGGGTGTTCAGCCCGTACCACAGGGCCTGGGCGGCCAACCGGTGGCGCGAGGAGTTGGCCGCGCCGCGCCGGATCGCGCTGCCCGATCGGGTACGCGTGGGCCGGCTGCCGGCGCTGCCGGCGGGCGACTCGCCGGACGCGGCCATCGGTGGCGAGCGGATCGCCCGGCAGCGGCTCACCGACTGGCTGCCCGACCTGACCCGGTACGGCGATCAGCACGACGACATGGCCGGCGACGACACCTCTCGGCTCAGCCCGTACCTGCGCTTCGGCTGCGTGTCGCCGCTGGCGGTGGCGAACCGCGCCGGCGACAGGTCCGGCCCGTTCGTCAGGCAGCTCTGCTGGCGGGACTTCTACTACCAGGTCACCGCCGCGTTCCCGGCGATCTCCACAGCGGCGTACCGGCGGGGTGCCACCGAACAGTGGCGCTACGACGACGACGCGTTGGCGGCCTGGACCGAGGGACGCACCGGGATGCCGATCGTCGACGCCGGGATGCGGCAGATGCTGGCACAGGGCTGGATGCACAACCGGGCCCGGCTGATCACCGCCGGCTACCTGACCAAGCACCTCGGGCAGGACTGGCGGTCCGGGGTTGCGGTGTTCTTCCGCTGGCTGCTCGACGGGGACGTGGCGAACAACTCCGGCAACTGGCAGTGGGTCGCCGGCACCGGCAACGACACGAAGCCCTACCGGGGGTTCAACCCGGTCCGGCAGGCCGAACGGTACGACCCGGACGGCGACTACGTGCGCCGGTGGGTGCCGGAGCTGGCGGGGGTGCAGGGCAAGGCCATCCACCAACCGTGGCGGCTGCCGGAGGCCCTGCGTCAGACGCTCGACTATCCACCGCCCCTCTCGGTCCCCGGCACCGACCCCGTCTGGCTGCGCTGATCAGAGCACCGAGTGCAACGCCTCGACCAGCTCGTCCACCCGGTCGTGCTCGGCGAGGTGCGCCGTGGCGTACGCGAAGGTGTAGCCCCGCTCGGGGTCGGCCCACGCGCTGCTGCCGCCGATGCCACCCATACCCCAACTGCCGTCCGGCTCCCGTTGCATGCCCAACGTCCAGCAGGCGTCGCGGTCCAGCACCAGGTCGGGCCCGTCGTACTGGACCCGTGTCGCCTCCGCTACCAGCTCGGGGCTGAACAGCCGAACCCCGTCCAGGACACCACCGGCCAGCAGGCCGGCGTAGAGCCGGGCCAGGCTGGGCGCTGTGGCGTGCAGGTTGACGGCGGGCATCTCGGCGCTCCGCCATAGCGGGTTGTTCAGCACGGCCAGGTCCAGCCCGCCGGCCGGGTTGCCCAGCGCCCGCGCCCGCAGCGAGCCCGGCTCGCCGAGCTTCCGGCTCGGCCATCCCGGGTCGCCGTACCGCAGGTCCGCGCTGCGCAGTTGGTCCGCCTCGGTCAACCCGAAGCCGAGGTCGAGCTGCCACCGGTCGGCGACCTCCTCGGCCAGGAACCGGCCCACCGACCGTCCGTCGACGCGGCGGACCAGCTCGCCCACCAGATGCCCGTACGTCCAGGCGTGTTCCCCGGCGACCGTGCCCGGCGCCCACTCGGGGTCGGCGGTGGCCAGGTCGCCGGTGAGCAGCGCCCAGTCGGCGATCGCGGCGGCCGGTCGGGGCACCGGGAAGGCCGGCAGCCCGGCGGTGTGCGACAGCACCTGACGCACCGTGGCGGGTGTGCGGAACTCCGGCCAGTACCGGGCCACCGGCGCGTCGAGATCGACGGTTCCCCAGTCGACGAGCAGCAACAGGCAGAGCGCGGCCACCGGCTTGCCGACCGAGTAGACGTTCACCAACGTGTCCGGCAGCCACGGCTCGCCGCCCGGCCCGTGGCCGCGGCGGGACCCGCCAGTCAGGTCCACTACCGGCTGCCCGTCGTACCAGATGGTCACTGCGGCGCCGGTTTCCCGGCCGGAGGCGAGCAGGTCGTGGAAGCAGTCCCGGACCGGAGCGAAGCGTGCGTGCATCCGGCCACGGTAGGCGTCCGGGCCGGTGCGCGTGCCGACTTTTCCGCCGACCCCGGTGGTTGGGGTGGTGTCGCTGGGGGATGCTGTTCGGTGTGGCGGAGCCGGAGCTGGTGGATGTGGTCGTGGTCGGGCTCGGGGTCGGCGGCGAGGAGGTGGCCGAGCGACTTGCCGAGGCCGGCCTGCGCGTCGTCGGCGTCGAACGGGATCTCGTTGGCGGGGAATGCCCGTACTGGGGCTGCATCCCGAGCAAGATGATGATCAGAGCCGCCAACGCGCTCGCCGAGGCACGCCGGGTCGACGGGCTCGCCGGGACGGCGCAGGTCCAGCCGGACTGGGCGCCGGTGGCGAAGCGGATCCGTGAGGAAGCCACCGACACCTGGGACGACACGGTCGCGGCCGAGCGGTTCGTCGGCAAGGGTGGCCGACTCGTGCGGGGCAGCGGTCGGCTCGACGGTCCGCGCCGGGTCCGCGTCGGTGACCAGGTGTTCGAGGCCCGACACGGGGTGGTGCTGGGCACCGGGACCCGACCGTCGGTGCCGCCGATCGACGGCCTGGCCGACACGCCGTACTGGACCAACCATCAGGCGATCGAGGTCGAGGAGCTGCCGCAGTCGCTGCTCGTGCTGGGTGGCGGCGCGATCGGCCTGGAGTTGGCGCAGGTCTTCGCCCGCTTCGGGGTGCGGGTCACAGTGGTCGAGGCGCTCGACCGGGTGCTGGCCATCGAGGAACCCGAGGCGTCCGAGGTCGCCGCCGCGGCGCTGCGCGCCGACGGCGTGGAGATCCACACCGGGGTACGCGCCGAACGGGTCGAGCACGACGGGACAAGGTTCACACTGCGCGGTGGCGGCGGCGCGGAGTTCACCGCCGACCGGCTGCTGGTGGTGACCGGGCGTAAGGCCCACCTCGCCGAGCTGGGTCTGGACACGATCGGCCTGGACGCCAGCCAGCGATACCTCCCTGTCGACGACCGTCTGCACGTCACCGACCACGTCTGGGCGGTCGGCGACATCACCGGCGAGGGCGCGTTCACGCACATCGCCATGTACCAGGCGGGGATCGTGATCGCCGACATCCTGGCCCGCGCCCGGCAGGCGAAGGCGGGGGCGGACGCCAGCGGCACCTCAAGCGTGGTCGGCGGGGCGATGGGAGCGTCCAGCTCACTGGCCGCCAGCGGGTCGAGCGGTTCGGCCGGCACCGTCCCGCGGGCCGACTACCGCGCGCTGCCCCGGGTGACCTTCACCGATCCCGAGATCGGCGCGGTCGGGCTCACCGAGCAGCAGGCCCGCGAACGCGGCATCAACGTGCAGGTGGGTTTCACCAAACTCGGCAGCTCGACCCGCGGCTGGATCCACCGGGTCGGCGACGACGGTTTCATCAAGCTCGTGGCGGACGCCGACCAGGGCGTGCTGATCGGCGCGACATCGGCCGGCCCGGCCGGCGGCGAGGTGCTGTCCGCGCTGGTGGTGGCGGTGCACGCGGCGGTGCCGCTGAGTCAGCTCCGGCACATGATCTACGCGTACCCGACCTTCCACAGGGCCATCGAAACCGCCCTACGTGACCTGTCCTGACCCCAGCCCCGCGCGGCGATCAAGCAGTGCGCCGGCAAACGCCGGCAATTTGCTGTTCATTTCTTTCATCCGGGTGACGTACGATTGCGACCGTGACCAAGCGGTTGACTGAAGTTGCCAAGAAGGCGGGCGTCAGCGAGGCCACCGTCAGCCGGGTGCTCAACGGCCGCGACGGGGTCTCCGAGGCGACCCGCACCGCAGTGCTCACGGCGCTGGACGTGCTCGGTTACGAGCGGCCGACCAAGCTGCGCGGCGAACGCGCCCGGCTGGTCGGGCTGGTGCTGCCCGAGTTGCAGAACCCGATCTTCCCGGCGCTGGCCGAGGTCGTCACCGGCACTCTCGCCCAGCGCGGCTACACCCCGGCGCTCTGCGCCCGGACCATCGGCGGTGTCTCCGAAATGGACTACGTGGAGATGCTCCTCGACCACCAGGTCTCCGGGGTGATCTTCGCTGGTGGCTCGTATGCGCTCGCCGACGCCAAACACGACCACTACCGGCGGCTGACCGACCGTGGGCTTCCGGTCGTGCTGGTCAACGCCGGTGTGGACGAGCTGGGTTTCCCCCGGGTCTCCACCGACGACGCGGTGGCGGTGGAGCAGGCGTACGGGCACCTGCGCTCGCTCGGGCACGAACGGATCGGCATGGTGCTCGGCCCGGAGGGGCATGTGCCGTCCCGGCGCAAGCTCGACGCGATGATGAAGGCCGCGGGCTGGGACGAGGGTGACGCCGAGTGCGTGGAGCGCTCCAGCTTCTCGATGGAGGGGGCGCGGGTCGCCGCGACGAAGTTGGTCGAGCGGGGCGTGACCGGCATCATCTGCGCCAGCGACGTGCTCGCGCTGGGCACGATTCGTGCGGCCCGGCGGCTGGGCCGTTCGGTGCCGGCCGACGTGTCGGTGGTGGGTTTCGACGACTCCGCCTTCATGACGTGCACCGATCCGCCGTTGACCACTGTGCGGCAGCCGATCGAGACGATGGGGCAGGCCGCCGTGGATCTGCTGGTCACCCAGATCGAGGGTGCCGGTGTCCTTCAGGACGAGCTGCTGTTCGAGCCGGAGTTGGTGGTGCGGGGTTCCACCGCTCCCGCCCCCGGCCGCTAGGCACCACACCGAACGACGCTTCGGCCGTCGACCGCCTCTCGCGGTCGGCGGCCGTTGTCGTCGTTGCTCGCCATCGTCGGCATCGACCGGGCCGAATGACCGGTCATAAGCTATCAATAGACCGCAAGACGGGCTGCTTTCAGCGACTTGCCAACATCTGTCGTCATCACGTCGTGTCCTTTCGGAACAGGGTCGATACCTTGCCGAAATGAGTCGGCCTCGCTACAGTGACTCCACTCACACCTGGCTCCGACGCAGCTACTGGGCGTCAGGTCGTATCACCGCAGATCAGCGAAGGTCATTGGAGTCACCCGTTCCCGAAGGGATGGACAGATGTCCGTACCGCAATACCGAAAGGCTGCGGCGGTTGCGCTCGTGGCCGGCCTGGGGCTCAGCCTCACGGCATGCTCCACGAAGAGCGACGACAAGGGCTCGAACGCAGGCGGCAAGGTCACCATCACTGTCGACTGCCAGCCGGTCGGCGCCCAGAAAGAGCTGTTGAAGAACTGGAACGACGACGTCGCCGAGTTCCAGAAGCAGAACCCGGACATCACCATCAAGAGCGTCAGCGTCGGCGAGCAGTGCAACAACCCGCCGGACTTCACCGCCCGCCTCGCCGGCGGCACCGTGACCGACGTCTTCTACGGGTACATGACCGATCTCCAGCAGGTGCTCGACTCCGGTCAGGCGATGGACATCAGCCCGCACGTCAACAAGGACGCGATCGCGACCTGGGACAGCGTCGACCCGGCGCTGAAGGAGGTCTTCACCGACGGCGGCAAGCTCTACGCCGTTCCGGTGAAGAACTACTCGATGGGCCTGGTCTACAACAAGGCGCTGTTCCAGCAGGCCGGGCTGGACGTGAACAACCCGCCCAAGACCTGGGCCGAGGTCCGTACCGCCGCCAAGAAGATCTCCGCGCTCGGCAACGGCATCGCCGGCTACTCGGAGTACAGCGCCGGCAACACCGGCGGCTGGCACTTCACCTCCCTGCTCTACTCGCAGGGTGGCCAGGTGCTGACCGAGGACGGCAAGAAGGCCGACTTCAACAACGCCCAGGGCAAGCAGGTCCTGCAGAACCTCAAGGACATGCGGTACGGCGACAACAGCATGGGCGCCCGTCAGCTGCTCCAGTGGGGCGACCTGCTGACGAACGCCGGCGCGGGCAAGGTCGGCATGTTCATCGGCGCGCCGGACGCCACCCAGGCGATCGTCAGCCAGTTCCAGGGCAAGTTCCAGGACTGGGCGATGGCCCCGCTGCCCGGCCAGGACGGCGCGGCGAAGGGGACGCTCGGTGGTGGCGAGGGCTACTTCTTCAAGAAGGACCTCACTCCTGAGCAGGTCAAGGCCGGTCTGAAGTGGATCGCGTACCAGAAGCTCACCCCGGGCAAGGGCCAGTTCGACTACGTCCGGGCCAAGCCGCAGAACTACCCGGTGGGTCTGCCCCAGCCGCTGCTCTTCGCCAACGGCAGTGACGCGCAGAAGCAGGAGCTGGAGCTGCGTAAGGCGAACGCGAACGTCGACACGACGAACTTCGCGCTCTTCGAGGCGACCCCGGTGCCGATCAAGGGTGAGCCGCGCAACGCCCAGGCCGTCTACGCGGTGCTCGACGCCGCGATGTCGGGTGTGCTGACCAACCCGAACTCGAACATCGACGCACTGCTCAAGACCGCCGAGGAGAAGGTCAACCAGCTCCTCGCCGCCGAGAGCTGATCGATCGTGTGGGGGTCGGGACGCCGACCCGACCCCCACGCCACTCGCACCACATCTCGACGTCACGAACTCACCCAGGAGTTGCCTTGGCGATCACCACCGTCCCGGAGACCCCCAGGAAACCGGGCCGCCCGCCGTCGCCGTACTCGGCGAGGCCACAGCGCACCAGCCTCGGCCGCAAGGTACGGGACAACCTCACCGGTCACGCGTTCCTGATCGGGGCGGTGCTCTGCTTCGTCGTCTTCTCCTGGTACCCGATGGTTCGCGGCATCATCATGAGCTTCCAGCGGACCCGGCGCGGCGAGACCACCTGGGTGGGCTGGGACAACTACTCCCGCATCATCGCCGACCCCAGCTTCTGGACGGCCTGGCAGAACACCTTCTACTTCACAGTCCTGGCGCTGGCCCTCGGGTACGTGGTGCCGTTCTTCGTGGCGATCCTGCTCAACGAGTTCCGCCACGCCAAGGGGTACCTGCGGATCCTGGTCTACCTGCCGGTGATGCTGCCGCCGGCCTCGGCGCTGTTCCTCTTCAAGTTCTACGCGTACGACCCGAGCGAGGCCGGGCTCTTCAACGCGATCCTCAAGGCACTGCACCTGCCCACCTCGCAGTGGATGCAGTCGCCCGAGATGACGATGCCGGCCATGGTGCTCGCGTCGACCTGGATGAACATGGGCGGCGCGGTACTGATCTACCTGGCGTCGTTGCAGAACATCCCCGGTGAGCTCTACGAGGCGGCGGAGCTCGACGGCGCCGGGATCTGGCGCCGGATCGTCCACGTGACGATCCCGCAGACCCGGTTGATCCTCGCGCTCCTGGCGATGTTGCAGATCGTCGCCACCATGCAGCTCTTCATCGAGCCACTCATCCTCGCCAACGGCGCGGGTGCGGAGGACTCGGCGACCTCGGTGGCGTACCTCATCTACCAGCACGGGTTCTTCCAGAACGACCTCAACGGCGCCGCCGCCCTGGGCGTGATCATGCTCGTGGTGCTGGCCGGCTTCTCCGCCGTGTACGTGCGGCTGACTGCGAAACAGGACTAGGACGGCGAGGAATGGCACAGGATTCCGGAACCCGGACCCTCATCTCCCAATCCCAGCTCAGCCGGGGGCGCGGCCGGGTCATCTACTGGACGCTGCTGGTAGTGGTCGTGGCGGGGTTCACGCTCGTCTTCCTCGGACCGCTCTACTGGATGGTCACCGGCGCGCTCAAGTCCGGCCAGGAGATCGCCCAGACCCCACCGTCGCTGTTCCCGAAGGATCCGCAGCCGCAGAACTACGTCGACGCGTGGAACAACCTGGCTCTCGCCAAGCTGCTGTTCAACACCTTCTACTACGCGATCGGCGCGGTGCTGTTCCAACTGGTCTTCGACACCGCCGCCGCGTACTCGCTCTCCAAGCTTCGACCGATCTTCGGCAACGTGATCCTCGCCCTGATGCTGGGGACGCTGATGATCCCGGCGATGGTCCTCATCGTTCCGCAGTACGTGACGGTGATCGACCTGCCGATCGTGCACATCAACCTGCTGGACTCACCGTTCGCGATCTGGTTGCCCCTGGTCGCGAACGCGTTCAACATCTTCCTGTTGAAGCGGTTCTTCGACTCGATCCCCGAGGAGTTGATGGCGGCGGCCCTGATGGACGGGGCGTCGTCGCTGCGCACGCTCTGGTCGATCATCCTGCCGCTGTCGCGCCCGATCCTCGGCGTCGTCTCGATCTTCGCCGTGACGGCGGTCTGGAAGGACTTCCTCTGGCCGAAGCTGGTCATGCCGTCGCCCGAGACCCGGACGGTCAGCGTCGGCATCTACGCCTTCGCGGGTGGCACGCCGATGAACGTGGTGATCGCCGCGTCGGTAATCGCCGCGATCCCGACTGTCATCATCTTCTTGATCTTCCAGCGGAACATCATGTCCGGTCTGACCACGGGCAGCATCAAGGGATAGCGACCACCGGTCCTCCCGCGCGGCGAACAACGACCGTTCGCCCGACACATAACCAGGTCCGGCGAACCCGCCGACGTACTGACGCAGAAAGCAGGTGCTCGTGTCCACAGCTGACAGAAGTCCGTGGTGGCGTGGAGCCGTGATCTACCAGGTGTATCCCCGGAGCTTCGCCGACGGTAACGGCGACGGCATCGGTGACATCGCCGGCATCCGGTCCCGGCTGAACCACCTGTCCGCGCTCGGCGTCGACGCGATCTGGTTCAGCCCCTGGTACCCGTCCCCGATGGCCGACGCGGGCTACGACGTCTCCGACTACCGGGACATCGACCCGGTCTTCGGCACCCTGGCCGAGGTGGAGGCGCTGATCGCCGAGGCGCACGCGCTGGGCATTCGGACCATCGTCGACGTGGTGCCCAACCACTGCTCCGACGCGCACCCCTGGTTCCAGGCCGCGCTCGCCGGCGGCCCCGGCGCGCCCGAGCGGGACCTGTTCTGGTTCCGACCCGGCCGGGGGCCCAACGGCGACGAACGACCCACCGACTGGATCGGCGAGTTCGGCGGCGAGACCTGGACCCGCACCACCAACCCGGACGGCACCCCCGGTGACTGGTACCTGCACCTGTTCGCCCCCCAGCAGCCGGACTTCAACTGGGACCACCCCCGGGTGCGGGAGGAGTTCGAGGACATCCTGCGGTTCTGGTTCGACCGAGGCGTGGACGGCATCCGGATCGACTCGGCCGGGCTCCTGGTCAAGGACGGGACGCTGCCCGAGGTCCGCGAGGACCAGCCGCACCCGTTCCACGACCTCGACGGCGTACACGACATCTACCGGGGCTGGCGTCGCGTCGCCGACGAGTACGCCGACCGGGCGCTGATCGGTGAGGTGTGGCTGCCGGACCGGCAGCGGTTCGCCAACTACCTACGCCCGGACGAGCTGCACGCCGCGTTCAACTTCGACTTCCTCGGCTGCGCCTGGGACGCCGCGGCCCTGCGAGAGAGCATCGACGGGACGCTGAGCGCGCACGCGCCGGTCAACGCGCCGGCCACCTGGGTGCTCTCGAACCACGACGTCACCCGGCACGTCACCCGCTACGGTCGCGCGGACACCCGGTTCAGCTTCGCCGCCAAACGCGAGGGGACCCCCACCGACCTGGAGCTGGGCACCCGCCGGGCCCGCGCCGCAGCGCTGCTCTCGCTGTCGCTGCCCGGCGCCGCCTACGTCTATCAGGGCGAGGAGCTGGGCCTCTACGAGGTCGAGGACATCCCGTACGCGATGCGGCAGGACCCCATGTGGGAGCGGTCCGGCCGGATCGACCCCGGTCGGGACGGCTGCCGCGTACCGCTGCCGTGGGCCGGGGACGAGCCGCCGTTCGAGTTCAGCCCCGCTGGTGCCGCGGCGCCGTGGCTGCCGCAGCCGGCCGACTGGAAGGACCGGACGGCCAGCGCGCAGACCGGCGACTCGGCCTCGATGCTGGAGCTGTACCGGGCGGCGATCCAGGCCCGAAAGGCCGACCCGGCGCTCGGTGACGGCGAGCTGACCTGGCTGCCCGCCCCGGACGGGGTGCTGGCGTTCCACCGCGGCGGTGGCTTCACCTGCCTGGTCAACCTCTCCGCCGCGCCGGTGCCGATGCCAGCTCAGGGGGAGTTGCTGCTGGCCAGCGGGCCGCTCGACGACGGGTTGCTGCCGTCCGACACAGCGGTCTGGCTGCGTACCACCGAATCCACCGACGGGCCGCGTGGGGCGGACGGCCCGGCCTGACCTGACTCTGCTCGCCGTGGTGCCGGCGGCCCGTCCCGGCCGCCGGCACCACGCCACCAAGAAGGGAGAACCGAGGGGGGACGCGCTACACCGCACCGATACGGGGGGATCTGGCCTGCCTGACGAAAGGGAGAGCGCAGCTCATGGCCAACCACACCACCGGCACCCCGCACCACCTTCGACACCCGACCCGGGCAGTGTTGGCCGCCATCGCCGCCACACTGCTCGCCGCCACAACGGTCACCGCCCTCGCGGTCACCGGCACCGCGACCCCGGCCTCGGCGGCGGGGTTGTCCCCCTTCGACATCCCCAACCGGGGCGCCACAGTTCCGTTCATCGAGCAGGAGGCGGAGGAGACCGCCCACAACGGCACGAAGATCGGCCCGGACCGGCGGTACGGCACGCTGCCGTCCGAGGCGTCCGGCCGGGAGGCGGTCACCCTCGACGCCGTCGGCGAGTACGTCGAGTTCACCCTCACCGCCCCGGCCAACGCTGTCACCTTCCGCTACAGCCTTCCGGACAGCCCGGCCGGCACCGGCCGTGACGCATCCATCGACCTGCGGGCCAACGGGTCGCTGCTGAAGTCGGTATCGGTCACGTCGAAGTACGGCTGGTACTACGGCGGATACCCGTTCAACAACAACCCGGGTGACACCAACCCGCACCACTTCTACGACGAGACCAGGGCGCTGTTCGGCAGCACCCAGCCGGCCGGGACGAAGATCCGGCTCCAGGTCTCCTCGACCGCGCAGTCGCCCACGTTCACCATCGACCTGGCCGACTTCGAGCTGGTCGCCCCGGCGATCACGAAGCCGTCCGGTGTGCTCGACGTGGTCACCGACTTCGGTGCCGACCCGAGCGGCGCTACCGACTCGACGGCGAAGTTCCAGGCGGCGGTCGACGCCGGCAAGGCCCAGGGCCGGGCCGTCTGGATCCCGACCGGCACCTTCACCCTCTGGGATCACGTGGTGGTCGACGGGGTGACACTGCGCGGCGCGGGCCCCTGGTACTCGGTGCTCGGCGGCCGGCACCCCACCGAGCGGAACAGGTCCGTCGGCATCTACGGCAAGTACGTCCCCGGCGGCGGCTACACCGGCCCGGTCCGCGCACACGAGGCGAACGGGCCCAGCCGCAACGTCACGCTGCGGGACTTCGCCATCATCGGCGACATCCGCGAGCGGGTCGACGACGACCAGGTAAACGCCCTGGGCGGGGCGATGACCAATTCGGTGGTGGACAACCTCTGGCTGGAGAACACCAAGGTCGGGGCGTGGATGGACGGCCCGATGGACAACTTCACCATCCGCAACAGCCGGATCCTGGACCAGACCGCGGACGGGGTGAACTTCCACACCGGCGTCACCAACTCGACGGTGACGAACACGTTCGTCCGCAACACCGGCGACGACGCGTTGGCGATGTGGGCGCAGAGCGTGCCGAACGTCAACAACTCCTTCACCCGCAACACCATCGGGGTGACGCTGCTGGCGAACCACCTGGTCAGCTACGGCGGTCGGGACATCAAGATCACCGACAACGTGACGGCCGACTCGCTGACCAACGGGGGCGGCATCCACGTCGCGAACCGCTACCCCGGCGTGCAGGGCGCCACCGGAGTCCAGGGCACCTGGACGATCGCCCGGAACACGTTGATCCGTAACGGCAACTCGGACTACAACTGGAACTTCGGTGTCGGGGCGATCTGGTTCTCCGCGCTCAACGAGGCGTTCCAGAACCCCACCATCAACATCACCGACACCGACATCCTGGACAGCTCGTACGCGGCGCTGCACTGGATCGAGGGCCAGACCAACGGGATCAACCTCAACAACGTACGCATCGACGGCGCCGGCACGTACGCGCTCCAGGTGCAGGCGAACAGCCAGGTGTCGTTCACCAACGTGCGGGCCACCAACATCGCGCAGAGCAACCCGATGCACAACTGTGTGGGCGCCGGCTTCCAGATCACCCAGGGCTCCGGCAACTCCGGCTGGTACACCCCGACCCCGTACTGCGGCCCGTGGCCCAACCCGCAGTGGGGCGGTGGACCCACCACCCCGCCGCCGACCACTCCGCCCCCGACCACCCCGCCGCCCACCACGCCGCCCCCGACCACGCCGCCGCCTACCAGCGGGAACCTGGCGCTGGGCCGGCCGGCGACCGCGACCAGCACCAACCAGAGCTACACGGCCGCCAACGTGGTGGACGGCAACGCGTCGACGTACTGGGAGAGCGCCAACAACGTCTTCCCCCAGTCGGTCACCATCGACCTGGGCGCGTCCCGGTCGGTCGACCGGGTGGCGCTGAAGCTGCCCAGCGGTTGGGAGCAACGCACCCAGACCCTGTCGGTGCTCGGCTCCACCGACGGTTCGTCGTACACCACACTGGCGTCGTCCGCCGGTCGGGTCTTCGCCCCCGGTGCGGGCAACACCGTGTCGATCGGGCTGCCCTCCGGTGACCGCCGCTACATCCGGGTCACAGTCACCGGCAACTCCGGCTGGCCGGCCGCGCAACTCTCCGAGGTCGAGGTGTACGGCGGCACCCAGACCACCCCGCCGCCGACCACGCCGCCTCCGACCACCCCGCCTCCGACCACCCCGCCTCCGACCACGCCGCCGCC
Organism: Micromonospora sp. NPDC048842; assembly: GCF_040649935.1. NCBI lineage: Bacteria > Bacillati > Actinomycetota > Actinomycetes > Micromonosporales > Micromonosporaceae > Micromonospora > Micromonospora sp. NPDC048842. The sequence goes on from NZ_JBEZGK010000002.1 coordinate 440,408, forward strand.
CAGCGGCAACCTGGCGGCCGGACGGTCGATCACCGAGACCAGCCACTCCGACGTGTACGCCGCCCCCAACGCGGTGGACGGCAACGCGAACACCTACTGGGAGAGCGCCAACAACGCGTTCCCGCAGTCGTTGACAGTTGACCTGGGGGCCGACCGGTCGGTGTCCCGGGTAGTGCTGAAGCTCCCACCCTCATCGGCCTGGCAGACGCGTACGCAGACGCTGGCGGTGCTCGGCTCCACGAACGGCTCGACGTTCAGCACGCTGAAGGCGTCCGCCGGCTACAGCTTCAACCCGGCCAGCGGCAACACGGTCACCGTGACCTTCACGGCGACCACCCAGCGGTACCTGCGGCTGAGCGTCACTGGCAACAGCGGCTGGCCAGCCGGCCAGCTCAGCGAGTTCGAGGTCTACTCCAGCTAGGTCGGTTGCCCCCGCCCGGACCGGGCGGGGGCAACCGGTCCGGGCGTCCCGGCGCAACGCCGCGCCACCCGCCCCCGTCCCCAACCCGCACCGTCCCCCACCTGTCGCGGAACGACGTGCGTACCTCTGCACCCGTCACCGGGCAACGCACCCACACCCACCCCCGAAAGAGGTGTAGCGACCCCATGTCCAGGACCGGCACCAGACGAGGCACGCCGCCAACCGGCGCGCCCACCACCGTCCCCCGCACCGCCCGCACGGGCCACCGTCGGATGCTTGCCGGCGCGCTCGCCGGGATGCTCCTCGCCACCGCCCCGGTCGTCACCCCCATGGCGAGCGCGGCACCGGCGACCGACCCGTCCGCTGCCGCCGCCCGCGTGGCAATGCTCGCCGGGCTCTCCGCGACCATGACCGCCAGCAGCTACAACCAGAACTACGTGGCGGGCAACGCCAACGACGGCAACGCGTCGACCTACTGGGAGAGCGCCAACAACGCTTTCCCGCAGTGGATCCAGGCGGACCTGGGCGCCACCGTCAGCGTGGACAGGGTGGTGCTCAAGCTGCCACCCGCCTCGGACTGGCAGACCCGTACGCAGACGCTGTCGGTGTTGGGCTCGACCAACGGCTCGTCCTTCACCACCCTGAAGGCGTCCGCCGGCTACACGTTCAACCCGAGCAGCGGCAACACCGCGACGGTCAGCTTCACCGCCGCCAGCACCCGCTACGTACGCGTGCAGGTCACCGGCAACACCGGTTGGCCGGCCGCCCAGCTGTCCGAGGTCGAGGTCTACGGCGCCACCGGCAGCAACGACACCCAGGCACCCAGCGTGCCGGGCAACCTGGCCTACACCCAGCCGGTCAGCGGGCAGATCCGGCTCGCCTGGTCGGCGTCCACCGACAACGTCGGGGTGACCGGGTACGACGTCTACGCCAACGGCGCGCTGCGCGGCAGCGTCAGCGGTTCGACGCTCACGTACACCGACAGCCAGCCGACCAGTGCGACCGTGTCGTACTACGTGCGGGCCAAGGACGCGGCCGGCAACCAGTCGGCCAACAGCAACACAGTGACCCGGACCGGCACCGGCAACCCGCCGACCGGCTCCAACCTGGCGATCGGTAAGCCGATCACCGCCTCCGGGTTCGTGCACACGTTCGTGGCCACCAACGCCAACGACAACAACGTGGCCACCTACTGGGAGGGCAACGGCAACCCGAGCACGCTGACAGTGCAGCTCGGCGCGAACGCCAGCCTCAGCCAGGTCGTCGTGAAGCTCAACCCGGACTCGGCCTGGGGTGCGCGTACCCAGAACATCACTGTGCTCGGCCGGGACCAGGGCTCGTCGAGCTTCACCACACTGGTCGGCGCGGCGAACTACAGCTTCAACCCGGGCAGCGGCAACACGGTGACCATCCCGGTCTCCGGCGCGGCGGCCGACGTACGGCTCTCGATCGCCTCGAACACCGGTGCTCCGGCCGGTCAGGTGGCCGAGTTCCAGGTCTTCGGCACCCCGGCGCCGAACCCGGACCTGACCGTGACCGGCATGTCGTTCAGCCCGTCCGCACCCGTGGAGACCAGCACCATCACGCTCTCCGCCACGGTGCGTAACGCGGGCTCCTCGGCCTCCGGCGCGACCAACGTCAACTTCTACCTGGGCTCGACCCGGGTGGGCACGGCATCGGTCGGCGGTCTCGCGGCGGGCGCCTCGACCACTGTCAGCGCCAGCATCGGCACCCGGGACTCGGGGAGCTACCCGCTCAGCGCCAAGGTCGACGAGTCGAACACGGTCGTCGAGCAGGACGACACCAACAACAGCTACACCAACCCCAGCCCGTTGGTCGTCGCCGCGGTCGCCAGCTCCGACCTGGTCGCCTCGGCGGTCGCCTGGTCGCCGGGTAACCCGTCGGCGGGCAACACGGTCACCTTCTCCGTGTCCATCCGCAACGCCGGCAACCAGGCTTCGGCGTCCGGTGCGCACGGCATCACCCTGACCGTTCTCAACGAGTCCGGCACCGTGGTCCGTACCCTGACCGGCTCGCACTCCGGCGTGATCAACGCCGGCGCCACTGTCGGCCCGATCAACCTGGGCACCTGGACCGCCGCGAACGGCAAGTACACAGTCCGGGTGGTGCTCGCCGTGGACGGCAACGAGTTGCCGGTGAAGCAGGCCAACAACACCAGTGACCGGCCGCTCTTCGTCGGTCGCGGCGCGAACATGCCGTACGACATGTACGAGGCCGAGGACGGCGCTATCGGCGGCGGCGCCAGCGTCGTCGGACCGAACCGGGAGATCGGCGACCTGGCCGGCGAGGCGTCCGGTCGGCGAGCGGTGACCCTCAACTCGACCGGCAGCTACGTCGAGTTCACCACCCGGGCCAGCACCAACACGCTTGTCACCCGCTTCTCCATCCCGGACGCACCGGGCGGCGGTGGGATCAACTCGACGCTGAACGTCTACGTCAACGGCGCGTTCCACAAGGCCATCGACCTGACGTCCCGGTACGCCTGGCTCTACGGCAACGAGGCCAGCCCGGGCAACTCGCCGAGCGCGGGCGGACCGCGGCACATCTACGACGAAGCCAACGTCATGCTCAACTCCACAGTCCCGGCCGGCAGCAAGATCCGCCTCCAGAAGGACCCGGCCAACACCACCACGTACGCGATCGACTTCATCAACACGGAGCAGGTGGCGCCGATCGCCAACCCGGACTCGGCGCGCTACACCACGCCGACCGGCTTCACCCACCAGGACGTGCAGAACGCCCTGGACCGGGTGCGGATGGACACCACCGGCAACCTGGTCGGGGTGTACCTGCCGGCCGGTAACTACTCCACCTCGTCGAAGTTCCAGGTGTACGGCAAGGCCGTCCAGGTGACCGGCGCCGGCCCCTGGTACACCCGGTTCAACGCTCCGTCGGGCCAGGACAACACCGACATCGGCTTCCGGGCCGAGAACTCGGCGGCGAACTCTTCCTTCAAGAACTTCGCCTACTTCGGCAACTACACCTCGCGGATCGACGGTCCGGGCAAGGTGTTCGACTTCGCCAACGTGTCGAACATCGTGATCGACAACATCTGGAACGAGCACATGGTGTGCCTCTACTGGGGCGCGAACACCGACTACATGACGATCAAGAACTCCCGGATCCGGAACATGTTCGCCGACGGCATCAACATGACCAACGGCAGCACCAACAATCTGGTCAGCAACAACGACGCCCGAGCCACCGGCGACGACAGCTTCGCGCTGTTCTCGGCGATCGACGCGGGCGGCGCCGACATGAAGGACAACATCTACGAGAACCTGACCTCGACCCTGACCTGGCGGGCCGCCGGTGTCGCCGTGTACGGCGGCTACGGCAACACGTTCCGCAACATCTACATCGCGGACACCCTGGTCTACTCGGGCATCACCATCAGCTCGCTCGACTTCGGCTACCCGATGAACGGCTTCGGTGCCAACCCGCCGACCCGCTTCGAGAACATCTCGATCGTGCGGGCCGGTGGGCACTTCTGGGGCGGGCAGACCTTCCCGGCGATCTGGGTCTTCTCCGCCTCGAAGGTGTTCCAGGGCATCCGGGTCAGCGATGTCGACATCATCGATCCGACCTACAGCGGCATCATGTTCCAGACCAACTACGTCGGCGGGCAGCCGCAGAACCCGATCACCGACACGGTCTTCACGAACGTCTCGATCAGCGGTGCCCGGAAGAGCGGGGACGCCTACGACGCGAAGTCCGGCTTCGCCATCTGGGCGAACCCGATGCCGGAGGCCGGGCAGGGGCCGGCCGTCGGGTCGGTCACCTTCAACAACCTCCGGTTGAGCAACAACGCCGTGGACATCCAGAACCCCACGACGACCTTCACCATCAACCGCAACTGAGCTAACCGGTAGCCGACGCCGCCGGGGGGTGTACCCCTCCCGGCGGTGTCGTGCCGTGTCGGCCCTCGCCCGCGGCGAACCGGGCCGCGCCGGCCGCCGCGTCCGTGGCCAGCGAGTCCATCCCGTACGCCAACTCGGTCGCCAGCGCCTCCGGCTCGGGCCGCCCCGCGCCGGCCAGCAGCGCCGCCCGGTCGTTGCGCAGGCAGGTCTGCGGATGCCGGGCGATCGCTGCCGCCAACTCCTCGGCCGCGGCCCGCGCCTGGCCGGGTGGCACCAACCGATTGACCAACCCCATCGTGTACGCCTCGTCGGCCGGCACCGGGCGGCCGGTGAGGATCAGGTCCATGGCCCGACTCTCGCCGATCAACCGGGGCAGCCGGACGGTGCCACCGTCGATCAGCGGCACTCCCCAGCGGCGGCAGAACATCCCGAGTGTCGCGTCCGACTCGGCGACCCGTAGGTCACACCAGAGCGCCAGTTCGAGTCCACCCGCCACCGCGTATCCGGAGATCGCCGCGATCACCGGTTTGCTGAGCGTCATCCGGGTCGGACCCATCGGGCCGTCCCCCTCCGGCTCGACCCGGTTGCCGCTCGGTGTGCCGATCGCCTTGAGGTCGGCGCCGGCGCAGAACGTCCCACCGGCGCCCCAGAGCACTGCCACCAAGGCGTCCGGATCAGCCTCGAAGGCCCGAAACGCGTCGGCCAGCGCCCGAGCCGTAGGACCGTCCACGGCGTTCCGGGCGTCAGCCCGGTCCAGCACAACGGTGGTGACCGCCCCGACCCGCTCCACCCGCACACCCATCCCGCCAGCATGCCGGCCCGGCCCCACCCCCACAATCCCCGTCGATCTTGCACTTGCTGTTGCCAATTTGCGGCTCGTGCCCCGGATTATGTGAGCAGAAACTGCAAGACCGGCGGTGTGGGCGGTGCGGCAGGTTTGTCGCCGCCGACCGGTTTGCGACGACGATCGCCGGGAAGTCGGTACTCGTGCGAGCACTTTTGACGAAAGTTGAGCAGGACTCCCGGCTGGACCGCGCGGGTGACCGGTTGCAGAAGGTCGTACTGGGGACGCTGCGCCCACGCCGGCTGCGCGACCTGCTGCACGGGGTGACCCTCGGGCACCCGCTGCACCCGGCGATGGTGCAGGTGCCGGTCGGCGCGTGGATCAGCGCCGCGGTGCTGGACCTCATGCCCGGGCAGCGCCGGCCCGCCACCGTGCTGGTCGGTCTGGGCACCGTCAGCGCGCTGCCCGCCGCGGTCGCCGGTCTGAACGACTGGGCGGCACTCGCCCGGGACCAGCGCCGGGTCGGCCTGGTGCACGCCGCTGCCAACACCGTCGGCATAACGCTCTACGCCGGCTCGCTGGCCGCCCGGCTGTCCGGCCGCCACGGAATGGGTCGCGCCCTCGGCTTCCTCGGGCTCTCCACCGTGAGCCTTGGCGCGTACATCGGGGGTCACCTGGCGTACAAGCAGGGGGCACAGGTCAACCAGAGCGTCTCCGAGCTGCATCGGATGACCGATGGCTGGCACTCGCTGGTCGACATGGCGACGCTGCCGCAACGCACCCTGATCACCCGAGAGGTGGACGACGACATCTCGGTGATCCTCTATCGGCACGGTGACGAGGTGACAGTGATGTTGGAGCGCTGCCCGCACCAGAGCGGGCCGCTCGGCGAGGGTGAGGTGCAGGAGATCGACGGCCACGCCTGCGTGGTCTGCCCGTGGCACGGCAGCGCCTTCCGACTCAACGGCGGTGAGGTCATGCAGGGGCCGTCCGGCAACGACCAGCAGGTCCTGCCGACCCGGATCGAGAACGGCGTGCTCCAGACCCGCCTGCCCTGACCCGTTCGCGCTGGCCCGCCCGCGCCTTGGCCTGGTCCGGGCGCCTCCGGCTTCGGGATGCCTCACCTCACGCAGATGCTCCACGCCCCAAGGCAGTAACTCCTTCGACGCTGATGTCTGTGAGTCATCACGATGACTCACAGACATATCGCTCTCCGAGACGTCGCCCCGGCCGCCCCGCCAGGGCGGCGTGACCAGACCGCCTCGGGCGCGATCGGCGCGACGTGGAGGAACCAGGTCCAGCGTGGGGTGGCCAGCCGCGTCGCAGGCGCGGCGTGGCGTGCGGGCCGCTCAGGTGCGTCGGTGTCGGCCGACCGGCGGACCGTCCGGTACCGAGTCCAGGCCGTGCCCGCCGTCGAACAGTCCGCCCTCGCCGCCAGCACCGGCCCAGCCCTCGTCACCACCCCAGCCGGCAGGGCCGGCGGCCGCCATTCCGCCGCCGTGAGGTGCCGTGCCGCCGGAGAGAGCCATACCGCTGCCCGGGAACGCCGTGCTGCCGGGGAAAGCCATTCCACTGCCGGCGGGAGCCACGTCGCTTCCGGCGGGCGTCGCCCCACCGCCGGTAGATGCGACCCCACTGCCGCTAGGTGACATCCCGCCGCCGCGAGGTCCAAAGTCGTTCCCGCTCGGTGCCGCGCCGCCATGCGGTGTCGCCGGGGCTTCGATGGCCGCAGCCGCCCGGCTGGCAGCCCAGGCGGCACCGCTTCCGGCCGCCCCACCACTGCCGCGCCGGCCCGCGCCGCTGCTGCTCCGGCCCGCGCCACCGCCTGGGCCCGCGTCACCGTTTCGGCCCGCGTCACCGTTTCGGCCCGCGCCACCGCTACTTCGGCCCACGCCGCGCCGTGAAGTGCGGGAGGACGCTGCCAGTCGGGGGGCCGCCCCGGCGGTGGCTGGGCGGCGGCGCAGCCCCAGGACTGCGCCGATCTGGGCGCCAACGATGCTCGCCACGGCCAGTACGGCGGAGACCGCCAGTGGGCGGTTCACCCGATCGGCGGCACCAACCCGGGCCGCACCGACCGTCATCGCTGGTGGTTGGCCCGCTGACTCCGTACCGCTGGGTGGTGCCGGGGCCACCCGCGGCGGTGCGGCCCGCTCGGGCGCCGGCCGGGGCGCGGGCGGCTTCGGCGCTGCGGGCCTGTCGACGAGCCGACCGGTGGCGTGCTTCCGGTCCCCCTGGTCGGCCGCCTCGGTGGGCAGTCGGAGCAGTTGGCCGGGGCGGATCCGGTCCGGGTCGTCGAGCTTGTTCAGCTTGGCGAGCTGTCGGTAGTCGTCGAACTCGTCCAGGTACCGCTCGGCCACTTCCCCGAGGTAGTCGCCCCGCGCCACCCGGTACACCGGCGCGGCCTCGTCGTTCGCCGCCGAGGCACCGGGTGCGGCCAGCCCTGTCCCGGCCATGCCGAGCAGCCCGCCACGGGCCACCGGCGCGGCCGTGCCCGGTGTCGTCGCGGCGCGGGTCGGCGCTGCCAGGGTGGTGACGGCCGTTGCGCTCGGACTCGCGTACACCGGAGTTCCGTAGATTGCCGCGGCGCTGGCGGCGGCGGGGCTGGCGACCAGGATCAGCGCGACCGAGCCGACCAGCGCGGCAGCGGCCTTCTGCTGGCGGCCCATTCCGGGCAGCTTCGGCGCCGGCCGGTGCAGGGTCTGCGCGCCCAGTTCGACGACGACGGAGAAGGCGAACGTGGCCCAGCCGAACCAACCGGCCACGGCCAACGCCCGCAGGAAGAGCTGGCCGTCGTCCCGGCTGGTCAGCGCGGTGCCCACCTCGCTGATCGTGGGGAGGTGATCGGGCAGCGGGTTACCGGCGAAGGCGAGCAGCGCGATCGGCGCGCCGACCAGCAACACCAGGAGCACGGCCAGCGCGCCGATGCCGGTGAGGATTCGTCCGGTCCGCCGTACGACGGACCCACCCGATACGGGCATGGCTGCCTTCCTTCCTACGGTGTTGCGGTGATGGCACGCGCGGTCGCCTCGCCGGTGACGGTGACCGTCTTCTGTTGAATGAACGGTCCGATCATCGAGCGGTGGTAGGTGATGGAGACGGTCACCCGGATCAGGGTTTCCCCGTCGACCTGCGGGAAGTTGACTGTGTGGCTGGCGGTGTTCACGGCGTCCAGGTAGTTGGCGACCGCATCGCGCGCCTCCGGCTCGTTGATCCGCTTTGGCCCGCCCTCGATGGCGGTGGCCCGGTCGATGGCCTGACCGCCGGTCCGGGCCGCCTCGGCGGCCAGGTTCTGGGCGCGTTGCAGGGTGCGGAGCTGCCCGGCGGCGTCGAAGGAGAGGCCGATGATGGCCAGTACGCCGACCATCGTCACCGCGAGGAAGATGCTCACTCGGCCGTGTTCACCTGACCGGGAGGGACTGGCAGCCGACGTGGTGGCCGTCATTGCCGACTCCGGTAACGGTCAAGGGGGGAGGTGAACTGCGCGGAGATCAGCCGTTCACTCGCCATCCCGGGCAGGATGTCGAGGGTGATGTCCTTGAAGGACACGCGACAGCTGATCTTCACCGTCACCGTGGCGTTCGTGCCGACTGTGCTGCTGAAGGCCTTGTCGAAGCTGGACTCACTGTCGGGCGACTTGCCGGTGAATTCCGGGTCCAGGCCGTTGGCGCAGGCCAGGCCGTGCCAGTCCAGCTGTTTCTGGGCAGCCTCCCGCGCCTCTTCTTTGGCGACGTCGGAGTTCCGGGAGATCGACGCGGCCCGAGCGGCGTCGTGCGCGGCTGCTTCGAGCGCCTCCGCGGCAACCGCGCTGCGCCCGACCACGCCGGCCAGCACCATCAACGCGATGAAGGCGGGTGCCAGTACCGCCACCTCGATGGAGACCGAGCCCCGCTCGGCGGTACGGGTCATGGCGGGGTCACCCTCTCCACAGTTCCGTGGGCAGTCTGCCGAATCGCGAAGTCCACGCCCGGCACCACCGACAGGGACCGGCCGCTCACCGTGCAGGTCACGTCGGTCGTGGTGGTCACGCACGTCGGACCGGACCTGTCCCAGCCCACCAGCCAACCGCCGGAGGCCCTCAGGAAGCGGGAGGCGCTGTCCACCCCGGCGCCGTTGCGCGCCTCGTACGTCCGCTGCGCGTTGACGCCGCTCTGCGCGGCGTTCAGGGCGGTCGATCGGGCGAGGAAGACGGCCGCGACCTGGATCGAGGCGAAGAGCAGCACCAGGATCAGCGGCATCATCACGGCGAGTTCCACCGGGTTGGCGCCCCGCTCCCGGTCGCCGGCCGCGAGGCGGCGCCGGGCGGCGGTGACCGCCCGGTGCCACCTCGGGAACGCCTGTCGACTCATGCCGGCTACTACGGCTTCGTGTAATCCGGGATGCCGGTCATCCAGTTGTTGGCCTTGATCAGGGCCGCAGCGGTGACGGCCATGGCGACGGCGACCAGGCCGGCGATGATCACCGCGGTGGGCACCGGGCTGTCGCCGCGCTCACTGTCACGGTGCAGTTCGGCCAGGCGCGTCGTCACCACGACGTGCAGATAGCTGAGGATGGACATGGCGTTCTCCTTCAAGGGGGAGGGGTCAGACACGGGCGATGAACGGATAGAGGACGAACCCGAGCAGCACGAAGACGAGCAGCGCGCCCGGGATGTCAAGCTTGCTGGTCACCCCTTCGGCGCGAGCCAGGTTGTCGGTGCGGATCTGGTCGCGCAGCGAGTCGGCCCGGCTGCGCAGCGTCTCGTGCACCTGCGCGCCCTCGCTGCCGGAGGAGCGCATGATCGCGCCGACGTCGCCCAACTCGGGAATGCCGATCTTGTCGGCGAGGTCGCGCAGCTCGTCCCAGGGCGCGTGCATCTGCATCTGGGCGATCCGCAGCGACTCCTGGAGTCGGTCGAACACCCAACCGTCACAGACCGCCGCCGCACGCTCCAGCGACTGCACCGGCCCGTGCGCGGCGGAGAGCTGCAACGCCACCAGATCGAGGTAGGTGCAGACCGCCTGGCGGAACTCTTCACGGGCGGCGTTGGCCTTGGTCAGCACGGCGCGGTGCGCCAGCAGGCCGGCCAGCAGCGCCAGGCCGAGGCTGCCCAGCACCGGCACGACCACCGGGAAGGGGATGCCGAGCACCCACAGCACCACCCCGAGCACTGTCGGCGTGGCCAACCCGATCAGCGCGGAGAGCAGCACCGACAACGCGTACTGCTCGGAGGTCTGACCGATCAGGGCGAGCTGCATCTGCGGCGGCCGCAACCAGCGGGACATCCCGGTCAGCCAGTCGAGCCGCCGGGACGCGGGCGTGGCCACCCGGCCGGTGCCCGGCGGCTGATGCAGTCGGCGCAGCGCAGGCCCCAGCGCCGGTGTCGCCGGCACCAACTCCCGGACCACCAGGAAAACACCCAGGCCGATCCCGGCGCCACCGCAGACCGCGAGGGCAAACTGCCAGTTCACGATCATGCGATCACCTCGGCCGGGTTGGGCGCCGGCAGGAACCGGGCCGGCCGTTGCGGCTGGCTCATCGACCGCACCCAGGCCAGCAGGCCGATGAAGGCGGCGCCGAGGGCGGCCATCACCAGCTGACCCACCGGTGTGCCGTACGGCCTGATGTACTCGGTGTTGACCAGCCCGTACGCGAGGGTCGCCAGCGTCATCCCGGTGAGGAAGCGGACCGCGAACCGGGGCTGGGTGCGCTTGGCCTCGATCTCCCGGCGGGTCGCCACCTCGGCGGACGCCGCGCCGGCGATCGAACCGAGCACGTCACCCAGCCGCTCACCCCGGTCCGACAGGTGCAGGATCAGCGCAGCGACCACCTGGTCGCAGACCGGGTCGGCGATCTCGTCGGCGAACGCCAGCAGCGCGGAGCGGGCCATCCAGCCGGCCTGGAGACGGGCGGCGAGCAGCCGTACCTCGTCCTCGACGCCGGGCGGCACGCTGCCGATCGTGCCGAGGATCGCCTGTTGGAGGCCCTGCCCGGTGCCGGAGACGTCCTTGAGTCGGCGGGTCCACTCGCCGACGGCCTCGATCCGGGCGATCGCCCGCTGCTCGGCCTTGCCCACCCCGAACAGCCACGGCGTGCCGGGCACCGCCACCGCCACCAGCAGACCCACCACCGGCAGCCCGGTCAGCAGGAACGCCAACGCGCCGGCGACCAGCGCGACGACCAGCAGCGCCTGGTAGCTCCGCTGCTCGGCCGGAGTGCTGCCCGGGCCGCGCCACAGTCGGCTCAGCCCTGGCCCGCCGCCCGGCTGCGGCCCGGGGGGTCGACGGGTGCCGACCAGGGCGACCACGGCCAGCAGCAGCCCGGCCACACAGGCGGCGCCGGAGACCACAGCGATCAATTCCAGGCTGTCGAGCATCACGTCACCGCCGGGCCAGTCGGGTCTGCCGAGGCCGCCGCCAGGCACCCGCACCGGCCTCGATCCACCGGGTCAGCAGCCGCGCGTCGTAACCCACCCGCAGCAACTGGTCGCGGACCCGCTCCGGCAGGTGCCGGGGGACCGCACGACCGTCCGGGCCCGGCCCGAAGACGGTGGTGGTGGTGATCCGACCGGCTTCGCCGGCCCCGATCACCTCCTCCACGTGCGAGACGAACCGGTGCTTCCGCCCGCCGATCGCGGTCTCGTCCTCGATGGTGACGTAGACGATCAGGTCGAGCGCGTTGCCGGCCATCCGGCGGGCCTGGTCGACTGTCATCTCGCGGCCGTGCGCCAGGGCCAGCTCGACGATCCGTTCACCCACACCGGAGGCGGTGCGGGCGTGAATGGTGCACATCGACCCCCGGCTGGTGGTCATCGCCTGGAGCATCGGCACGATCTCCCGGGACCGCACCTCGCCCACGATGATCCGCAGGACGCCCATCCGCAGCGACAGCGGGATCAGATCGGCGATTGTCACCTCACCGGCTGGGCGCCCGTCGAAGCCGCGCTCGCCGTGGCCCTCCCGGGCCTCGAAGCTCATCACCGCCCGGTGCCGTTCCCGACGGCGGGCCGGGAGCAGTTCCCGACTCTCCTCCAGCAGCACGTACGGCTCATCCTGCGGGATCTCGTTCATCAGCGCCCGGATGACAGTGGTCTTACCGGCGCCGGCCAACCCGGCGACCATGATGTTCAGACCGGCGCGCATCGCCGCGCGGAGGAAGTCGCGCAGCAGTGGGTCGATCATCTCGTCCAGGTCACCCCGGGCGCCCGCGAGGTCGTCGAGGCTCACGTCCAGGGTGTTGTGCTTGCGGATCACCGCGTACGGGCGGTGGCTGACCAGGAACACCGCGGCCAGCCGGCTGCCGTCGGGCAGTTGCAGGTCGAGGGTGGGCTTCACCGTGGAGAGGGACCGCTCGGTCGCGCCCGCCCGACGGGCAGCCGCCTGGAGGATCTCCACCAGCTCGGCGTCGCTGTCGGCGATCGGCTCGGCCCAGTCCACCCCACCGCCGTGCCGGGTGATGCGCACCTGGTCGCAGCCGAGGATGTGCACCTCCTCGATGGTGTCGTCGACAAGCAGCGTCTGTAGCCGGCCGAGCCCGACCAGCTCGGCGGTCACCTGGTCGAGCAGCAGGCGTTCGTCGCCGGCGGCCATCGGCGTGCCGGCCCGACGTACCGAGTCCGCGTACGCGGCGACCACTGTGACGGCGAGTCGGGCCCGCTCGGTGTCCTCCTCGTCGACTGTGAACTCCCGGCCGCGCTGCCAGAGGGTGAGCCGTTCGGTGAGTTCCCGGCGCAGCTCCCGGACCACCTGGAAGTCCATCCGGGCCCGGGGCGGCGCCTCCGGTGGCGGGCTGGCCGTGGGCGTCGACTGGGGTTGCGGCCCGGACTGGTGGTGCCGGCCGTTCGGCACGGCCAGGGGCGGCGCGGTGGAGGTCACTGCCGGTGGCTGCTGGCGCGGATCGGTGGAGACCGGCTCAAACCGCATCCGGCACCCCCTGCTGCACGGGCCAGGCCAACCGGGCCCGTCGCCGTTCCAGGAGCGCCCCGATCGGGACCTCCAGCGCTGCCGCCGCGCGCATCAGCGGCCGACCGGCCCGCACGGTCCCGCCCAGGGCGAGCACCCTGGCGGTACGCGGATCGTGCGGCAGCCGTGCGATGACCGGCAGTTTCAGGGCACGGCTGATCTCGGCCCGCCCGTGCCCATCGCCGACCAGCAGCAGCCGCAGGGTGCCCGGGGGCACCCTGTGCTCGGCGAAGTCCCGTTCGATCGTGGTGACCACCGCGCGGGTGCCGGACAGGTCCGGCAGGTTCGCCCGGGTCACCAACAGCACCACCGAGGCGGCCCGCAGCACCGGCCACGGAGGCCCGGTCACGTGCAGCCGACCGCAGTCGACAAGGACGTCGTAGCCGGGGGTGCCGCGGTCGAGGGCGTCGAAGTAGTCGGCGAAGCGCTGCCAGAGCGGGGTGACGCTGCCGCTCTGGGCCGGGTCGACGAGGCCGGGCAGCAGCAGCCGTTCCCGGCGAGGGGCGTCCAGATCGACCAACTGGGACCAGAACGCGGTCTCCAGGTTGCCGTCGCGCAACTCGCCGACGGCCAGCTCTCCGATGCCGCGCGGGCCGTCCAGTTGGCCGCCGAGGTATCCGGCGAGGATCGAGCCGCCGGCCGGGTCACATTCGGCGACCACCAGCCGCCGGTGCCACGCCAGCGCGCAGGCCAGCGCCGAGGTGGTGACGCCGGGCGAACCCTTCGCGGACACCAGCGCGATGATCGCCATGCTCAGGCCGCCTCGGTCAGTACGACGGCGAGCCGTTCCTGTGCGGCGAGTGCCACCACCGCCGGCACGTCACGGGTGAGCAGCGCCAGGTACAGGACCTTGTCGTCGGTGGCCGGGCTGACCATGTCGATGACGGTGGCCGCGAACCGGGTGCCGGCGGCGGCCGTGTCTTCGTCGGCATTGTTGTCCGGAGTGCTGACCAGCAGCACCTTGTCGCCGGGGTGCAGTTCGCGGGCCGGCACCTGGGCGGTCTTCAGGCCGAGCGCGATCTGCTGCTGGCCGGGGCCGAGCAGCGGGTCGTCGGTGACCTGTCCCAGGGTGAGCAGCGTGCCCGGAAGCAGCGCGACAGCGGCCCGTTTGCCGACCACCTCGTCGAGCCGTGCGGCGGGCACCGGGCGCAACCCCTGGCCGCCGGCGACCTGCACGGTGACCAGGTCGGCTGCGCTGATCTCCCGGCCCACCTCCACCGGGCGGGCCACCGCCAGATAGCTGCCGGTGGCCCGTACTGAGGTGACAGCGAAGGCCGCTCCCAGCCCGCCCAGCGCGATCAGGAGGACGGCGAGACCGAGCAACCCGGGACGGACCCGGCGCTGGCGGACCACTGTGGGCGGGTTGATGGGTGCGTCCACCGACGGGGTCCCGTTGCGCGTCGCGAGGCTCATCTGGTGACCACCTGGAGTTCGTTGATCTGGATCTGCACGATGCCGCTTCTCCGGGTCTGCGGGATCACCCGCCTCGTGGCGTCGTTGTTGGTCCACCAGTTCACCGTCCAGTGCGTGGTGGCGGTGACGTCGTAGGTGTCTGCCTTCGGGTAGCCCTTGTCGTAGCCGCAGTCCGGGGAGGTGGAACCCGCCCGCGTGCCCGTGGCCTTGTACTCGGTGCCGGCGCTGTAACAGGTGACCTTCTTGCCGTTGCCCATGTCCCAGACGATCCGGTCGACCTTCGCTTCGATGTAGACGGTCAAACCCCTGTCGGACTCATCGGCGTATAGCGGGCCGAAGTAGTTCTTTCCCGGCGTGGCCCACATCCAGACGGGCAGGCCGACCAGGCCGGGGCCGACGTTCTTGCGGGGTGCCACCTTCAGGCGCGCCGGCAGCAGGCTGATCGACGCCAGGGCGCGACGGGCCAACTCCTCCGGGTCCGGCGGTGCGCCGAAGCCGCCCGGCGGGTCGGCCAGGGACACCACCTCCTGGGCGCCAAGGTCGCCGCCGTTGCAGGTTTTCAGGTACCACTGCTCACCCTCGGGGGGAGCGACCGGCCCCTCGGTCAGCTTGTAGTAGCACCCGTCGCCGTTGTTGAACCAGCCCAGGTCCTCGTCGTAGCAGGGGATGGTCCGCCCGTTCCACTGACAGGAGCCGCCACCGCCACCGCCGCCGTCGTCCCCGCCCCCACCGTCGTCCCCGCCGCCCCCGGGATCACCGGGATTGCCGGGCTCGTCGTCCCAGACGCTGCAGTCGGGTTGGTCGGGTGGGCAGCCCGCTCCCGGGTCGGCCCGGAGGGCTGCGGGGGCCGGCGGGGCCGCACCGACCACCAGCAGGAGCGTGAGGCCGAGCCCGGCGAGTGCCCGTCGGGTTGTCGCGGCCCCGCTCAGCACGGCTGGTCCCGGTGCGTCGCGCCATAGTTGATCAGCCAGCGGCCGTCGGGATAGCGGGTCGCGGTGGCGGTGGAGAGGTGCCGGCCGCCACCGCTGCCCGGTACCGAGCGCTTGTCCTTGGCGTAGACCAGCCGGTAGCCGGTCGTGTCCAGGCAGTCCTGGATCTCCACTGTGGCTGGTCTCGCGTCCAGGCTGACGGCGGTCACGGTCGGGTCGGACTTGAACGTCCCGGTACGCATAGCGCCGTGCTCCTTGGCCTCGCGAATGGATACCCGGACCCGAGTCAAAAGTGGATCACCAAGGAACCGGGACAGTTCCGGCGAACGAGGATCACTGCGCAGGCCCGCCGTGCGCGATGCCGCGAGATAACCGGAGTACGCGTCAAGCGCCGCCTTTTCGGCAGCGCGTCGTTCGATGTCGGAATCGGTCCGGGGTCCGTTGTCGCGGACTGCCGTAGGTCGTTCGACCGCTTCCTGTCCGCTGGCGCAGGCGGTGACCGGCATCGCCGCCACGCCCACCAGCAGGCAGATTGCCGCTCTTCTGAGCTGCCGTCCGCGCACCGTCGAGCCTCCTCGTGGTCGCCCGGGGCGGTGATGGTTCACCGCCGCCGGGCATGCGGAAGCGCGCCCGGATCAGCACATCCGGAGCCGTTCATTGCGCTTCTGCATTCACCGTTACGGATCTTCTACAAATTCGGGGTCCTGTGTCGTCCGATGGTGAAGGTGAGGCTTGCGTCACACCCAAGGGGCGAGCATAGGCTGACGCTCGCCGATGCAACAGAGGCAATTCATCCGAACACTCAGCGTGATGACAGGTGGTGGTGGTGGGTGTCCACACTGCGGTCGGGGCAATGGGCGAACAAACTGTCGTTATTGGTGGGGGGTCGCCGGGCCGGATGGGCTCACCGGAGTCACGCCACCGGCCGCGGGAGTGGGACATCGCGGTCTCATCCCGGCATTCGACCGACGTCGGCACCCTGTCGGCGGGCTGCCTCGTCCACCGGCAAGCCTGATTCGAAAGCGGTCGACAGCGCGCGTGCAGGCTCCGGTCGGCACGTCGCTTTCTGCGCCATCCGCTACACCATTGCGGGTGTTCAATCACGATCCGTGTTCATCATCACGGGGGAGCAGCTGGCCGCAAAGGAGGCGACATGGCGCTGACCGGCCCCCCGGCGGCCATCCCCGGTCGGGGAGACCCACCCGATCGGAGCCCAGCACCCCCGCCGTCCGGTGCGACGACGGAACCCGCACGCCAGGCGACGCCCGCTCCGTCGAGCGAACGACCGGCCGCCCTCGCCTCGGCGGTGGCACGCACCCGGGTTTCGACGGTGTTCGCGATCCTCGCGATCAGTCCGCTGATGCGGTTGGTCGCGCTGCGCTACGCCGTACCCCCGGGTGTGCCCAGCCGGACCGGCTGCGACGCCTGCGGCGCGCCGGTCGGCCTGACCCGCCCCTGGCCGGCGCTGGGCCCGGCAGCCCGGTGCGGTCAGTGCCGCGCCCGGGTCGGCCCACCGCCGGCCACCGTCGAGCTGGCCGTGCTCGCGGCGGCGGTGCTGCTGGCGCTCGCCGGGCCGCCGGGCGGGGCGCTGCCGGCGCTGATCTGGTGGCTGGGCTGGACCATCCCGGCGATCCTCGTCGACCTGGCCGTGCACCGGTTGCCGGACCGGCTCACAGTGCCCGCGGCGGCCGGGACCTGGCTGTTGCTCGGCGTGGCCGCGCTCGACGCCGACCCGGGGCACTGGCTGCGAGCCGTCATCGGCGGGGCCGGGCTGGCGTTCTTCTTCGCCAGCACCGCTGTGCTGCTCGGCCGCCGCGGCTTCGGGCTGGGCGACGCCAAGCTCGCGCTCAGCGTCGGCGCGCTGCTCGGCTGGTACGGCTGGCCGGTGCTGCTGTTCGGGCTGGTGCTCACCTTCGGGCTCTCCGCCCTGGTGAGTCTGGGCCTGCTGGCCACCCGCCGCGCCAACTGGAGCACCCACCTGCCCTTCGGCCCGTTCCTGCTGCTCGGCACAACGGCCGCCCTCCTGCTGGCGACCTGACCCCGCCCCCGCCCCCGCCCCCGCCCCCGCGATCTTGCACTTCCTGTCCCGGCATAAGGGGCGTCCCGCTCATATCGACAACCGAAAGTGCAAGATCGGCGTGGCGAGGGGGCGCGCTCTCACTCCAGGTCGCGCTGGCCGCTAGGGGCGGGAGCGGCTGGCCAGTTTGGGGACCGGGCTGTCGGGACGGTTGGCCCGGCGGCGGAGCACCTCGCTGGTCGGGCGGGCCAGCAACGGGGTGAGCACCACTGCGACCAGGGCGCCGAACAACACACCCGCGATCACGTCGTGCGGGTAGTGCACACCCACGAAGACCCGGGAGAAGGCACCGAGCGCGGCCAGGGGCAGCGCGACCAGGCCCAGTCGGCGGGAGAGCAGCAGCGTGGTGACCGCCAGCGCGCCGGCGATGGTGGCGTGGTTGCTGGGGAACGACCAGTCGCCCGGCGGTGGGCAGGCACCCGCGATGATCTCCCGACCGATCGTCCGGCAGGGGCGGTCCTGGTCCACCACTGTCTTGAAGAACTCGCTGCCCACGTACGCCAGGAGGGCCGGCACCGGCGCGATCAGGGCGAGTGCCCGGTCGTGCGGGCCGCCGGACCGGCGGCTCAGCGCGGCCATCACCAGCAGCGCGCCGAGTAGCAGGATCACCCCCTCGGTGGCGTGTCCGACGAACCACTGCACCGGCTCTGGGCTGCCGGCGGCGGCGTCGACGACGTCGCTGTACCACTCGGCACTGATCTCCGGAACGTCCATGCTGCCGTTGTCGACCATGCATCACCTCACTTCACGTTCATACCCTGTTCACCTTGGGCACACCCTAGGAACGCGCCAGAGGGCATCGCTGCTGTCGAAGGTCGGGTGGTCTGTCAGACCTTCGTCCAGGGTTCGCACAGCCGGCTCTGGTTGGCTGTTGCAGGACGTCGACATCGACAGGAGGCCTCGTGCAGACCGGTTCGGCCACCGATCAACAGCAGTCCACCACCGCGCCGGCGGACGACGAGACCTGGCGGATCCGGCGCACGGAGGCTGACGTGGACCGGCTCGGCGAGACCGAGTCGATCTTCGCGTTGGGCAACGGGTGGATCGGCTGGCGTGGGGTGCTCGACGAGGGTGCCCCGTGCGGGATGCCGGGCAGTTACGTCAGTGGCTTCCACGAGCGGCGCGAGCTGAGCTATCCCGAGGAGGGGTACGCGTTTCCGCCGGCCAGCGACACAGTCATCAGCGCACCGAACGCCGCGCTGATCCGGCTCTGGGTCGACGACGAGCCGCTGGATCTCCGGACCGGAACGCTGCGCAGCCATGAGCGGGTGCTCGACCTGCGTACCGGCGTGCTGCGCCGGGAGACCGAGTGGATCTCGCCGGCCGGGCGGGGCGTACGCATCCGCAGCACCCGGTTGGTGTCCCTGCCGCGTCGCCCGGTGGCCGCCGTCCGGTACGAGGTCGAGCCGCTGGACGCCGCCGTCGAGGTGCGGGTCTGCTCGGATCTGCTGGCCAACGAGAAGGTGCCGGAGCGTTCGGACGATCCTCGGGCCGCCTCGGTGCCCACCGACCCGCTGACCGCCGAGACGTACCGTGCGACAGGCCTCGACGGCGTGCTGGTGCACCGCACCGAGCGCAGCGGCCAGCGCGTCGCGGTCGCTGTCAGTCACCTGCTGGAGGGCCCGGACACGGCGACGATCAGCGGTGACTGCACACCGGACCGGGTACGGCTGACCGTGACGGGTCGCCTGCACCCGGGGGAGCGGTTGCGGCTGACGAAGTTCGCCGCCTACGAGTGGGCGGCTGTCGACGCGACGCCCGCCGACGAGTTGGCCGCCCTGGTCGCCGCCGAGGCGGACGCGGCACGCGCGGACGGCTTCGATGCCCTACTCAGCGATCAGCGCGCCGCCCTGGACGCGGCCTGGCAGGTCGCCGACGTGCGGCTCGACGGCGATCCGGAGCTTCAGCAGGCCGTTCGGTTCGCGATGTTCCACCTGATCCAAGCCGGTCGCCCGGAGTCCGACCGGACCATCTCGGCCAAGGGGTTGACCGGCAACGGCTACGACGGGCACGTCCTCTGGGACACCGAGAGTTACGTCCTGCCGGTGCTCACCTACCTGGCCCCGGCGGTGGCCCGCTCGGCGTTGCGGTGGCGGCACGCCCACCTGCCCGAGGCGCGGGAGCGGGCCGCCGAGCTGCGGTTGACCGGCGCGACCTTCCCGTGGCGCACCATCGGCGGCCGGGAAAGCTCCGGCTACTGGCCGGCGGGCACCGCGGCGCTGCACGTCAACGCCGACATCGCCGACGCGGTGCTGCGTTACCTGGCGGCCACCGACGACCAGGGGTTCCTGGCCGAGGCGGGGCTGGAACTGCTGGTGGAGACCGCCCGGCTCTGGCACGGTTTCGGCCACTGGTCGGACGAGGGCGACTTCCACCTGCACGGGGTGACCGGCCCGGACGAGTACGCGGCACTGGTCGACGACAACGTGTTCACCAACCTGATGGCGAAGCGCAATCTGTGCGGTGCGGCGGACGCCGCCGAGGCGCATCCCGAGCTGGCCGGCAGGCTCGGCGTGGACCGCGACGAGGTGGCCGGCTGGCGGGCCGCCGCCGACACGATGGCCGTTCCGTACGACAGCGAGCGCGGGGTGCACCAGCAGGCCGCCGGCTTCACCGAGCAGCCGGAGTGGGACTTCGCGAACACCGGCGACGACGACTACCCGCTGCTGCTGCACTTCCCGTACCTGGAGCTGTACCGCAAGCAGGTGGTGAAGCAGGCCGACCTGGTGCTGGCCATGCAGCTCTGCCCCGGTGAGTTCACCGCCGACGAGAAGGCCCGCAACCTGGCGTACTACCAGGCCCGCACGGTCCGCGACTCGTCGCTGTCGGCGGCACCGCAGGCAGTGCTGGCCGCCGAGGTCGGGCACCTCGATCTGGCGTACGACCTGTTCGCCGAGTCGGTTCTGCAGGACCTGGCCGACCTGGGCGACAAGACCGCCGACGGGCTGCACCTGGCCTCGCTGGCCGGCGCGTGGCTGGCGCTGGTGCAGGGCTTCGGTGGGCTGCGCGACGACCGGAGGGTGCTCTCCTTCGACCCCCGACTGCCGCGCCGGATCGACCGGCTGGCGTTCAGCCTGCGCTGGCGCGGCCACCGGCTACGGGTCACGTTGACTCCGGCCGAGGCCCGCTACGAGCTGCCCGACGCCGCCGCGGATGCCGAGGTCGAGCTGTGGCACCACGGCGAGTCGCTGCGGGTCACCGGTGCCGAACCGGTCACCCGGTCGATGCCACCGGTGCCCGACCCCGGCCCGGAGCCGCCCTCCCCGCCCGGCCGCCGCCCCACCCGCCGCTCAGCCGACTGAGCCGCCCCGACCGGCTCAGGGGACGCCGCGGCTCAGGTCGGCGCGGGCTCCGGATCAGGTCGGGCCGGGACCGCCGGCCATCCGCTCGCGGACGGCCTCCAGCGCCTCGAAGGCGTACGCCCAGTTGTGGCACTTGAAGCTGCGCAGGCCGTCGATCGCCGTGTGACAGTCGGAGCAGCGCACCCCGGCGATGGCATCCGGGATCTCGGTGTTGACGTACTTGCGCTCACCCAGGATGACCGTAGCGATCATGGCCTTGTCGTGCAGGCCGGAGAGCGCCGACGAGACGATGTCGTACCAGGTGACCCGCCGGCGGCACTTCGGGCAGTCGGGTTCGTCGCCGCTGACCCAGAGCGGGGCGCCGATGCTGCGCGCCGGCATGCCGAGCAGTTTCTCCAGCCGCCGGACGTCCGACTCGGGGGTGGTCCAGCGGTGTCGGCCGGGCAGTGATGCGGGCGAGTCGTACACGGCGCGGAACAGGTCGTTGTCGACCTGCACGGTCTCGCGCTGAGCGGTCATCGGCGTCCCTCCTCGTTGAGTCGGTGCCCCCACCGTGGTCAGCGGTGACCATGGGCGCAGCCGGATCAACGACACGAGGGGTCAGCGGGTCGTCGCCGCAGGTGTTAGACATCGAGCTCCGCGCCCGTCGCCGAAGGGATCCCGCATGACCGATCAGCCGGCGCGACGCCACAGCGCCCGGCAGTCACCTGGTGCTGTCCCACCTGACGCTTGACGGCATCCCGCCGGAGCCGGCCGAGCGCGGCCAGGCCGTCTACCGCAACAGCAGCGCCCCGCTGGTGCCCCGCTCACGCGCCGAGACGGCACGCTTCTTCGCCGGCTACGACCTGGTGGAACCCGGCCTGGTCGCCACCACCCGGTGGCGCCCGGAGGGCGAGCCGGAGACCGTGGACGCCCACGGGTACGCCGGGGTCGGCGTCCGCCGCTGACAGCGCTTTCGCCTCCGGTGGCCGGCCTCGGGTGGTACGACGGACGCAGGGCGTGCGCCAGCGGGAGGAGCGCCGATGGCGAGCAGACCCGAACGGCTGCTGCGGGGAAGTGACTCACCGCTGAGCGCCTCGTTCCTGGAGCTGTTCTTCGACCTGGCGTTCGTGCTCGCCCTGAGCCAGTTGGCCGCCCACCTGCTGCACGACCTCAGTCTGGGCGGCGCGCTGCACACCGCAGTGCTGTTGGCCGGGGTCTGGTGGATCTGGGTGACGACCACCTGGTTCGCCGACTGGTACGACCCGGAGAGCCCGGCGGTGCGCTGGCTGCTGGTCGGTGCCGCGCTGAGCAGCCTGCTGGCCGGGGTGGCGATCCCGCAGGCGTCGGACGGGCGGGGCCTGCTCTTCGCCGGCGCGTACGTCTCGGTGCACATCGCCAGGGGGGCGGTCACCGCCCTGGCGCTACGCGGCCACCCGCGGCAGAGCCGGGCGCTGCGCATCCTCTGCTGGTTCAGCGTGTCGGCCGTACCGTGGTTGGCCGGCGGGTTTCTGCCGGAGTGGCGGGTGCCGCTCTGGCTGCTCGCCCTCGCCATCGACTTCACCGGCCCGCGCCTCGGCTGGCCCACGCCACTGATGGGTCGGACCGGGTCGCAGGAGCTGCATCTGGCCGGCGAGCACTTCGCCGAGCGGTACCAACAAATCATGATCATTGCGCTGGGCGAGCTGGTCCTGGTGGCCGGCCTCTCGTACGCCGACACTGACCTCGCCCTCCCGCAGACCGCCGCGTTCCTGCTGGTCTTCGCCGCCGCGGTGCTGATCGGTCTGCTCTACGTCACGCCTGCCGGGCAGCGCCTCGGCCCGGCCATCGAGCACGCCGACCCGTCCCGACTCGGTGTCACCACCGGATACCTGCACCTGGTGATGATCGCCGGGCTGGTGGTCACCGCCGTCGGCGCCGAGCTGAGCATCGCCCACCCTCTGCGCGACGGTGACCGCACTGCGGTCCTGGTCATCCTGAGCGGCCCGTTGCTGTTCCTCGTCGGGCGGATCCTGTTCTCGGCGGCGATCCACCGGCGACTCTCCTGGCCCCGGGTTGCCGCACTGCTCGTGCTGGCCGGTGCGGCGGCCGTCGTGCGGCTGCCGCTGGTGGCGGTCAGTGCGGTCGCCACCGGCGTGGTGCTCGTGGTGGTCGTCCTGGACCACGCCGGCATCGGGTCGTACCGGCACCGAGCTGGCGCGTAGTCCATATGCCTGACTAAAGTCAGGCATATGGACTCGGCTCTCATCGCCGCCGTGCGGCGGTTCAACCGGACGGTCACCCAACGGGTGGGTGCGCTCGACGACGAGTACATGGCCCAGGGGCGCCCGCTGGGGCAGGCCCGGCTGCTCTGGGAGATCGGCCCCGCCGGTGCCGAGGTCGCAGCGCTGCGGGCCCGGCTCGGCCTGGACTCTGGATACCTCAGCCGACTCCTGCGCACACTGGAGAACGACGGCCTCATCGCCGTCGGGCCGGGCGACCAGGCGGGCGGTGACGGCCGGGTCCGCGTCGCCACCCTCACCGACGCCGGCCGGACCCAGTGGGCCGACCTCGACCAGCGGTCCGACGATCTGGCCGCCTCGATCCTCGAACCGCTCACCGAACGCCATCGCGAACGACTCGTCACCGCCATGGCCGAGGTCGAACGGCTGCTCATCGGCTCGATGGTCGTCATCGAGCCATGCTCGCCGAGCGACCCGCGAGCCCGCTCGTGCCTGCGGGCCTACGCCCGCGACATCGCGCGACGATTCGACGACGGGTTCGACCCGGCGCTGAGCAACCCGGTCCACGACGAAGCGCTCGTCCCGCCCAACGGCGTGCTCCTGCTCGCCACCCTCAACACCGAACCGATCGGCTGTGGCGCCGTCAAACTCCACGCCGACGCACCCGCCGAGATCAAACGCGTGTGGGTTGCCGACACCGTACGTGGCCTCGGGGTCGGGCGGCGGCTGCTGGGCGAGCTGGAACGGTACGCCGCCGAGCGCGGCGCGACAGCGGTCCGGCTGGACACCAACCGCAACCTCACCGAGGCGATCGCCCTGTACCGGGCGACCGGTTACCGGGAGATCGAGGCGTACAACACCGAGCGCTACGCCCACCACTGGTTCGAGAAGCGGTTGGGGCACTGACGGCCGCGACCGTCCGGTGGTCGGGCGGCTACAGCCGCTCGAAGCTCTCCATGCCGGCGAGTTTCAGCACCTCGGTCCGGGTCGCCGGGCATTCCTTGCGGGTCTGGTCGTCGATGTCACGGCCGTTGGGCACGGGGCCCTGCTTCTCGTACCAGGAATAGAGGTTCACTGTGAGGTTGGCCATCACGCCCGTCTCGGACCCGATTCCCTTGAGCGTCGGCACCTGGCCGGCCAGGTAGGCGCACACTTCCTTCGCCGACACCGAGGGGCCGTCGGCCGGAGCGGATCCGGCCGCGCTGGTCGATCCTGTCGTGTCTGGCGCCGCAGTGGGCTCGGGCGCGTCGGTCTCGGTGCACGCCGTCAGGGCGAGCACGAGGCAGAGGGCTGGTGCGAGCGGTCGGAACGTACTCATTGGATTTTGTCCTCACGGGGTTCGTGGTGGGTGGGGGTTCCGGCGGCGTTCGCGGTGACGAGCCAGAGGCCGGTGGGCAGCCGGTAGCCGACGCCAGGCTTACGGAACCGGCCGAGCAGCCGGGCGGCCCCCGCCCGGGCCGAAGCCTGACCAGCCGGCGGAGCCGTCCGGTACGCGGCGCCGGCCGGGCCGACCTCGATGAGCCATTCGGCCACCGCGTCAGCGTCGTCCGGAGTTTCCAGGACGACATCGCACTGCGTGATCGTGACGGCGGTGAAGCCGGCGGTGGTGAGGATCCGGGCGAGCCGCTCCGGGTCGGCGAACGCGAACGGACCGGGCTCGTCACCGACCGGGAGCGGTGGTAGAGGTCCGAGATGTGGTGCGGCGCCGAGCATCGCCGCGGACAGCCACGGGTTGACCCCGCTGTCGCGGAAGACGGTAGCGGCGAGGCGCCCTCCGGGGCGCAGTGACCGCCGGATCGTGCGGCAGCCGGCAACCGGATCCGCCAACAGCATCAGTGTCATTCGTGAGAACGCCGCGTCGAACGGGGCACCGGGCACGGCATCGAGAGTCTCGACGTCGGCCACGTGGAACTGGATGCCCGGGTGCCCGTCGGTGGGGAACCGGCGTCGAGCGGCGGTCACCATCGCCTCGTCGATGTCGACACCGATCGCCGCGCCGGTCTCGCCGACCGCGGCGGCGATCTCGGCCGTGGTGCCGCCGCAGCCGCAGCCCACGTCGAGGATTCGTTCGGCGGGTAGTGCCGCCAGTCGATCCATGGCCGCCGCTCCCAGCGGTCGACCGGTCTCGTCCTGCCTATCGGCGTGGCGAATCCAGCCAGCTGCCGCTTCCGCCCAGAAAGCGGTGCCGCGGGCCCGCAGGCTGGCGGTGTCGGCCATCAGAACGGCATCTCGGCGCCGTCGACGCTCATCGAGCGGAAGTGAGCCGCCTTCGTCGGGTCGAAGCCGTCCTCCTGTGCCGCCAGGCCAGCGGCCCGGACCAGCCGTTCGGACTGGAACCGGCGGAATGCCGCTTCGTCCTGCCAGACGTTGATGATCCGCCAGCCGTCCTCGGTCGGCCCGGCGACATGGGCGAGGAGACCCGGGGGTCGATCCGGCCCGAGGTGTCGTTCCACCTGCCGGTACTCCGCTTCGCTGACGCCGGGCATCTCCTGCAACACACCGAACGGCATGGCCGTCACCTCTCGATAGAGTGAGCCTCTATCCAATAGAGCACTACAGTTGAGAGGTGGTTGTCAAGCGGCGATATGACTCATCTCGGCGACAGGAGCAGGCCCGACAGACCCGGCGGGCGATCCTCGAAGCGGCTGGCCGGCTGTTCGTCGATCCGGGCTACGCGGCCACACCGCTGACCGCTGTCGCAGTGGAAGCCGGCGTCGCGGTCCAGACCCTGTACGCGGTGTTCGGCAGCAAGCGGCAACTGCTCTCCCAGTTGGTCGACGTCACCCTGGCCGGCGACGACGAACCGGTGGCTCTGCCGGACCGGCCCTTCGTGGCCGAGATCCGCGCCCTCGCCGACCCTCAGGCTAAGCTCGCCCGCTACGCCCGCCATCTGGCCGAGGTCAACGCCCGGCAGGCCCAGGTGATGCTCGCGCTGGCCGGGGCTGCCACGGCCGATCCGGATGCCGCCGAGATCTGGCGCAAGAACGTCGACGACCGCCGCCGCGGCATGGCCATGTTCGCCGCCGAACTCGTCGACACGGGAGGCGTACGCCCCGACCTGAGCGTCGATCAGGTGGCCGACATCCTCTGGTTGGCCCAGGACGTCCGCAACTTCGACTGGCTCGTCCGGCAACGCGGATGGGCGATCGAGCAGTACCAGCGGTGGTATGTGGACACCGTCGGCGGCGCGATCATCGCCGGCGCCGGGTAACGCGGCGGGCTATTCGACGGAGTGCAGACCCTGCGCGACGCCGGCGAAGGAGCGGATGAGTTCCGTCTCGCAGCCGGTACGCCAGATCAGCCCCCACCGGCCGGGCGGGGCGTCGTGGATGGGCACGTAGGCGATGTCCGGCCGCGCGTAGTAGCTGGCGGCCTGGGCGTGCACGGGCGAGACGGCTTCGCCAGTGACGAGGATCGGGATCATCTCCTGAAAGTTGGAGACCGACGGGCCGATCGGGATCAACCGTCCGCTCGGTGTGCGTACCGGCACCAGGATCTCCCGCCAGTAGTCCGGCCGGGCCCCGCCCATGACCGTCTCGTCCGCCAGATCCTCGTAGGAGACCGATTTCCGGCCAGCCAGCCGGTGGGTCGACCCGACGGCCAGCACGATGGGTTCGGTGTAGATCACCGGGCCGACGGTGAGGTCCGGCTCCTTGACGGGCAACCACACGATCTGCACGTCGATGTCGCCGGCGCGCAGCCGACCGAAGGGATCGCCGAAGTCGACATGCCGGAGCTGCACCTCGCACTCAGGGTGGTCCTTCGCGAACCCGTCGAACAACTCGCGGAAATCATGGAGGTTGACGGCGATCGACCCGACCCGCAGCACCCCGGTCTTGCCGCGGGCGGCCAGCCTGGCCCGGTCCATTCCCTCGTGCAGACCTCGGTACATGGGCTGGATGTCGTCGAAGAGCCGTTGGCCGATCGGCGTGAGCGTCACCTGCCTGTTGTTCCGCTCGAACAGCGCGGCGCCGATCCGACGTTCCTGCTTCTTGATCGCCTGGCTGACCCGGGCCTGGGTCACGTGCAGCCGCTCGGCGGTGCGGGTGAAGTGCAGTTCCTCCGCCAGGGTCAGGAAGATCTCGATGTCGCGGAGTTCCATGTGCTGTCCCCGATCCACCCATTAGCGCAGGGTTATGGCACGTTACCAGTTGTGATCTTGTAGGCCGGTGCCGCGCCGGGCAGGCTGATGGCACCCCTGAACGAGGAGATCGTCGTGCGCAAGCTCGTGTATTACATCGCCGCCACACTGGACGGCTTCATCGCCGGCCCCGACGGCGCCGACCCCACCGGCCCCGACGGCTTCTGGCCCGTCCCGGACGACTACCTGCGCCACCTCGTCGCGGAGTACCCGGAGACGCTCCCCGGCCCGGCCCGGCAGGCGTTCGGCATCACCGACCAGGGCAGCCGGTTCGACACAGTGCTGGAAGGGCGCCACTCCTACGAGGTTGGCCTGAAGGCCGGCGTGACCGACGCGTACCCGCACCTGCGCCACCTGGTGTTCTCCCGGACGCTGGGCAGCAGCCCGGACCCGGCCGTCGAGGTCATCGGCCAGGACCTGATTGCCACCGTACGAGAGCTGAAGCGGCACGACGGCAAGGACGTCTGGGTGATCGGCGGCGGCGCGCTGGCCGGTGCCCTCTACCCCGAGATCGACCAGCTGATCATCAAGCTCGCCCCGCTGACCATCGGCGCCGGCATTCCGCTCTTCGGCCGCGACGCCGTCTTCGCACCACGCACCTGGCGCCTGACCGACCACACAGTTCTGGACAGTGGCGCTCTCTTCCTCACCTACACGCGCACACAGACCGGAAACGAGTCCGCATGAGCACGTCCCCTGACACGGTCACGATCCGTCCCATCACCGGGCCGGACGAGACCGCCCTGTTCAACCGCCTGCCGTACACCATCAATCACGAGCTCGACGACGACCTTGCCGACAAGCGCCGCCGACCGGAGTGGATGTGGGTGGCAGTGCGCGGCGACCGACTGCTGGCCAGGGTCGCCTGGTGGGGCCGCAGCGGCGACGACGCTCCGCTGCTGCTGGACATCCTCGACGTCGACGACACCGCCGAGGATCTGACCGAGGTGGCGCGGGCGTTGTACGAGACCGCCGCGAAGCAGGTCCTGGCACCCGGCTCGGTCCCTCCCGAATATGGCCGGTTCATTCCGGCGGACTGGCGCGAGAACCCGGACACGTACCGGGCCGTGCGTACCAGGATGGGCGTCCTCGAGAGCACCGGCGCCCGCCTGACTGTCGAACGCCTACGCCTGGAGTGGCGCCCCACGGCCGGCCTGCCAACGCCCGACAAGCGACTGGCCTTCCGCCCAGCCCTGGACACCGACGAGTTGGTCGCGCTGATGACCCGCGCACTGAACGGGACCCTGGACGCGCACAGCCGTACCGACCTGGCACAGATGTCGCCCCACGAGGCCGCGCTCAAGCACTACGAGCAGGAACTGGCCACGTACTCCAGCCCTCGTGAGTGGTGGCGCATCGGGACGTTGGGCGAGAACGGCGAGCCCGTCGGGTTCGTCGTTCCCGCCCGCAACGCCTACCACCCGGTGATCGCCTACCTCGGCGTCGTTCCGGAGCACCGGGGCCACGGGTACGTCGACGGCCTCCTCGCCGAGGGCACCCGAACCCTGGCCGCCGAGGACGTCCCACGCATCCGCGCTGCCACCGACCTGGGCAACGTACCCATGGCGAAAGCCTTCGCCCGCGCCGGTTACGTCAACTTCGAGCGGGCCATCAACATGGCCTGGTAGCGCGAGCGGTCGGCTGCCCCCGATCAGCCCTTCACAGCGCCAGCGGTGAGCCCCTCGGTCAGGAAGCGCTGCCCGAGGGCGTACATGATCACCACGGGGATGCTGACCAGCAGCGACGCCGCGGCGAGTTGTCCCTGCGGTACGACGTCTCCGGCGATCATCGACTGCATTCCGACCGGAAGCGTCTTGTACTCGTCCTTCGTGATGAACACGAAGGCGAAGAGGAACTCGTTCCAGGCGTTGGTCAGTGTGAAGAGCGCAACCGCCAGCAGCCCTGGCTTGGCCAGCGGCAGCACCACCTTGCCGAACGCCTGGATGCGGCTGCAACCGTCCACCAACGCGGCCTCCTCCAGCTCGATGGGAATCGACGAGAAGTACCCCACCAGCAGCCAGGTGGCGAACGGCAGCGTGAAGGTCGGGTACGTCACCACCAGGGACCACAACGAGTCGGTGAGCCTGGCGCCGATGAGCATCTGGTACAGCGGGATGAACAGCAGCGCGCCCGGCATCACGTAGGTGAGCAGCACCGTGACGGTGAAGCCCTGCGCCCCGCGGAACCGCAGCCGGGCCAGGGCGTACCCCGCCAGGGCGGCGCAGACCAGTGCCACGACTGTCGACGCCGCGGACACCAGCAGGGTGTTGAGGTACCAGCGGCCGAACGGTTGGTTGTCGAACAGGGCGCCGAACTGCTCAAGGGTCCACGGCGTCGGCCACAGGTCGTCGGTACGCATGACGACCTGGCCCTCGGACTTGAAGGCCGTGACGGCGATCCAGTACAGCGGGCCCAGCACGAAGAAGAGCAGGCCGGCCAGCGCAGCCCAGGAACCCAGGCCCGACACCACCGACGACGAACGGCGACCACCTCGGGACTGGAGGGTCGAGACCACCCGGCCGACCCCCGCCGCGATCAGCAGAATCACGCCGAGGACCACCGCCGCCTTCCAGAAGATCTGCGGTGATGCCCAGGCCAGCAGGCCGGTGACCAGCGCCGCGATGACCCACGGCAGCGCCTTGCGCGCCGTCGGAGCCCACCGCCGTGCCCCGATCCACAGCGCTGTCCGGCGTCGCCGGGGCAGCTTGATGTTGGTGTCCTGACGCAACAACCGGACCAGGACGAACACCAGCCCGCCGATGATCGGCAGCATGACGAGCGTGACCGCCGCGCCCGCGCCGTACTGGAGTTGCAGGATGGCCTTCGAATAGGCGATGAGCACGTACGGCGCTGTCACGTCGCCCGGGCCGCCCTGCGTCAGCAACCAGACCAGGTCGAAGTTGTTGAACGTCCAGATCGACGACAGAGTCACCGTCACGGTGATCACGTGGCGCAGTCCGGGCAGCGTCACGCTTCTGAACCGCTGCCACGCCGTGGCACCGTCGATGGTCGCCGCCTCGTAGAGGTCCGCCGGGATGGCCTTCAACCCCGCGAGGAAACACACGGTGAAGAACGGCACTCCCTTCCAGACGTTGACGAGGATCACCGACGGCATGGCCAGCGACGGGTCGGACAGCCAGCCCGCAGGCCAACTGTCGACCAGGTGCGCGCTGGCCAGCAGCGGCCCGATCCCGGTGGCGGTGAGCAGCGTGTTGACGCTGCCGAAGATCGGGTCGAGCAGCGCGCGCCAACTGAACGCCGTCACCACCGTCGGCACCACCCACGGCACCAGGAGCAGCCCGGCCAGCACGGCCCGCCCACGGCGGCGATGATGCAGCAGCAGGGCCGCCGCCAGCCCCAGCACGACCTTGAAAATTTCGGCGTACGCGGTGAAGACGAACGAGTTCACCACGCCGGTGTGGAACTGATCGTCGCTGACGAGCGCGAGATAGTTGTCCAGGCCGACGAAGACGGTGTCCTGCCCGTGCCGTTCCGTGGTGCTGGTGATGATCGACCGGGCGATCGGCACGAGAACGAGCCCGCCGACCAGCACTGCCATCGGCGCCAGGAACAGCGCCGCGAGTCGCCAGTCGCGCCCCAGCCGCCGCTGGACCGCAGTGAGAGAGCCGGGCCCCGACGGCGGGGATTTCCTCGCCGTCGGGACCCGCGCAGGACGGACCGACCTCACTGCCGCAGCCCCTGCTGGTTGAAGATCTGCACCATCTTCGCGTGGGCGGCCGTCACGGCCTGCGCCGGCGCCGTGCCCTGCACGACCTGCTGCATCATGTCGGTGAGGACGTAGGCCGATCCCACCGCCTGCTGGCCCGCGCTGGCCTTCTGCGGGAAGGCCAGGCCGTTCTTCGTGTTCAGCGGCAGCTTCAGTTCAGTGATCTTTCGCAGCATGGGGAACGCCGCGTCGCCGCTGGTGAAGAACGGGTCGGCGTCCCAGACCTTCTCCCAGGCGGGCATCACCAGGCCGGGTGCTTCCTTCGCCACCCCGAGCAGCGCGGGCGCGCTGACCAGGTACTGGGCCAGGAGCTTGGCGAGCGCCGGGTTCTTGGCACCCTTGAAGACGACGAAGCCCTGCGACTGGCCGAGCAGCAGCGGATTGTCGGTCGCGGGCCCGATGCAGTCGGAGAACACGTGGGTGTTCTCGTGCACCGGGTTCTTCTTGGTCCTGGAGTCCGCGTAGACGCTGAACTGGTTGCGGGTGTAACCGAGGATCCCGGCGAGCCAGTTCTCGTTGTTGCTGGTGTCGGTCCAGCTCGCGATCCCCGGTGGCAACATCGGCTTGTACTTGGGGTTGGTGTAGATGTCGCCGAGGAAGGTAACCGCCTGCACCGTCTCCGGTGAGTTGAAGGTGACCTTCCGGCCGTCGTTGGCGGCGATCGACCCGCCGTAGGCGTTGATCAACGCCTCGATCATTCCGTTGCCGTCACCGGACCGGTTCACAGTCATGCCCCAGCCGAACCGGCGCTTGGTCGGATCGGAGATCTCCAGGCACAGGTCCCGCAGCTCCTCCCAGCTGTAGATGTCCTTGGGGGTGATGCCCTTGTCCTGCATCCAGTCCTTGCGCAGGAACGACCCGATCCCGATGAAGTGGTACGGGATGGCGAACCACTTGCCGTCGAAGACGCAGAAGTTCTTGGCCTCGGCGCAGGGTTCGCCGTACTTGGCGGTCAGCGCCTTGACGACGTCCGTCACGTCCTCCAGGTCGCCCAGCGCCTGGAACTGCGCGACGAACCGCGAGTCGGTCATGAACGCCAGGTCACGGGCCACCCCGCCCTTGACCTCGGCGTCGATCTTGGCCACCACGTCACCGGCGTCGGCCTGGACCAGACTGTTCTCGATCTTCGTCCCGGTGCTGTCGGCGAACTTCTTGATCGAGCTGTCGAGGGCTTCGTTCGCCGCCGTCGAGTACAGCTTCTGCGACAGCATGCCCATCGAGGAGCCCTTCATCGCCGCCGCGGCGTCGATAAGCTCCTGCGGAACCTCCGGCTGCACCCTGGTGGGCGATTCGGAGCCGTCCCCACACGCGGCCAGACCGGCCGCACCGAGCACCCCCACCCCCATCCCCAGAAAGCCCCGCCGTGACCACCCCGACTTGTCCTCCATGGACACCCGCCTCCTTCTTCTGCCCGCGCACGGCTGCACGCCGAAGGTCTAACTGGCGAACACCGCGATGCTTGTGTTGCAGTTGGTTTCTGCCGGCGACCACCGAGGGACGCCCGTCGAGATCAGTGCGTTCGTGGGTTCCTACGGTGGTGAGCGGGCCCGCCCGTCACCGTGGGACGTCCGCTCACGCGCGCTTCGTCGGAGCCACCCGAGACATGTCGGGTGGCGCTCTCCGGGTAGCGCGACGAGGTTGAGGCGATCGGCGACCGGGCCGAGGCAGTAGCGCTGACGTTCCAGTTCGGTCGGATCACCTGACCACCGCCGTTCGAGATTTCGAACTAGGTTCGATATACCGTATCGAGTGGTCGCGACGCTAGGGCAGCTTGATGAGCAATGTCAATGTTTCGATGTTGTTTCGAACCGAAAGCGGGAGGTTGCCTACCGAGATTGCGCCCGGTAGCCCATGCGGGCCGACAACACAGCCGCGCCCTCGCGAACCAGCCCGGTCCACTCCACCTGCACCTGAGGCGTCCAACGAATGCTCGGCGCGGACAGACTCATCCCAGCGATGATGGCGCCGGTATGGTCCCGGATCCCCGCAGCGACACAGCGCATCGCGGTGTCCGACTCGCCGATGTCGACAGCGACACCCTCCGCCCGGACACGGTTCAGATGCTCACGAAGAAGATCCGGGTCGGTGATGCTGTCCGGCGTCATGCCCGGCAGGGGGTCCTTCAGTAGGACGCCGTCCAGGTCCGCCTGATCGAGATCCGACAGCAGTACCTTGCCGACGGCCGTGCAGTGTGCGGGCAGCCGCAGCCCGACCCCGGAAACCATCCGGACGGGGTGCGTGCTGTCGAACTTCACGAGGTAGATGACATCGGCGCCGTCGAGCACCGCCACATGGACCGCCTCGTCGCACGCGGCCGCCACGTCCCGCGCGACGCCCTGCGCCTCGCGTACCAGATCAAGCCGGCCGGCGAACGCCGCGCCGAGCTGGAACAGCGGCATGCCGAGCCGATACTGCACAGGCTGACCCGGTACGGAGATCAGGTACGCGCGAGCCTCGAGCGTCACGAGCAACTCGTGGACAGTCGTGCGGGGCAGATCGAGTCGCTCCATCACCTGGCGGGCCGACAACTGAGGGCAGTCCAGGAACAGTTCGAGGACGTCGAGCGCGCGGATGACCGCCGGTACCACACGGGGCATGTCGATAGTCCCTTCGCAGTGCCGGACCCATGTCAACGATCTCCACACGGGCCAGCACCTGAAGAGGATATCTACGTCAGCCCCCGGCGCCAGGTGTCATCACCACCCCCTCCGGCGGAGCCGCTGCTGTCTGTCCGGATCGCCGCCCGCCCGAAACATCTCGGGCGGGCGGCGAGGGGCTCAGCTCTGGCCGACGAGGCCGGCGTCGACCACGTACTCTCCGCCATGCACGGCCTGGAATTCGGCGCTGGCGACGAGCAGGGTCGGCTCGAACTGGTACGACCTCACGATGTCCGAGTCCGTGGCGTCGTCACCCACGTCTGCGACAGTCCGGCCGTACGTGGCGGCTGCCTCCAGCCGGACCTCGTACAGCAGCTCGGTGCGGGCGGTGATCGACCAGGTTCCGTCCGGGTTGACGGTGGCCGAGCCACCGCCAATCGCCTGTCGCTGCGGACTCGACAGACTCACCTCCAACACCCCGTCCGGGCCACCGGCGATGGCTGGCTCATCCGCCTCGCGCTGCCCATCCCGGTCAAGGCCGTGCCACACACTGCCGCGGATGACGCACGTGCCCGAGATCGCCACCGTGACGGATTCGGTGTTGTTGTCGGTGTTCGCCTCGCGGCGTTGCGGGGTGATGCTCGTGGTGATGGGCACCCTGCTGCCCGGTGTCGCGCCGGCCACGACGAACGGCACGAACAGCTCGCCGGAGAAGGTCTCGCCCTCCGCCGGATTGAGCACGTCGGTCATCATCAGATCGACGACCAGATCGGGCTGGAGTCGCCCGGCCGCCACCGCGTCGGCCGGAGCGAGGGCCGCCGCGCCCCCGACGAGGGCGAGGGTGGCCAGCGAGGTGGAGAAGGTGCGTCGGATCGAGCGGGAAAGGGAGCGAGGGCGCATAGGTTCCTCACGTCGCAGGTGACGGCCCTTCCAGGAGAGTGGAGGCCGCATTGGAGATCAAGATCTCCACTCATCCGGCTTCACCGATCAGCCCGGCGTTACACGCGGCCGGTGTCAGTTGTGCCTGTCCCCTATGCTGCGCCGGGCCGCTGTTGTGAGCAGTCCACTTAGGAGGCGCGGAGCCGCATGGCCGACGAGATCAAGTACGAGTTCAAGACCGTACGGCCAGTTCGCGGCACCGACGGCTGGGTTATCTCGAAGATGCAGAAGGAAGGCTGGGAGCTCGTACGACAGGCCCAGGCGCGCTGCGCTCCACAGTCGACTTCCGTCGGCCGAAGAAGCCGCAGCCGTGGCTCCTGATCGGCGCGGCGGCCGCCGTCCTCGTGATCCTTGCCGTCGTCATCGGCGCCGCCTCTGCACTCAGCGGCGGAGACGAAAAGAAGGACGAGTCAGACAAGTCGACGGCTGCTGTGAGTGAGAAACCGTCTGCTACGCCGGCTCCGACCGCTGTCGAGTCGGCTGCCACTGAGGTGATCACGCCCCAGAACAACCCGGAGTTCGCCGCGCTGCTGAAGGCGGACAGTTGCGACGACGCGAACCTGGCCTTCGCGACCAGGCACGAGGGCAAGACGGTCGCGTTCAACGGCTCGATCGTGAACATGGTGCCCCACGGTGACTACGACACCCGCTACGACTTCCTCCTGGGCCCAGGCGACAAGGGCCCGAACACGGCAGTCGGCCCGGCCTTCAAGTACGAGGACGTCAACATCCTCGACCTGAAACTGACCGGCAAGCAGATCCCCGCCACCGTCGGCGAAGGCGACAAGTTCCGCTTCGTCGCCGAGGTAGGCGAGTTCAAATCCGCCCAGTGCCTCTTCTTCCTCGACCCGGTCTCGACGGAAGTCCGGTAGTCAAGATGGGCGGCGGCGTCATCACCGACCGGCTTGCTCGGTGATCAGCTAGGCGGACACGTCACGGCCGCGCCGTGACCCGCCGACGGACCCCCGACCATCCTGGAGCCCGAGCGCCCCGCCGGAGGCGAAGTAACCGCAACCCCGCTACCCGCCACCAGCTCGCCGACGCAGCCGGCGTGCGCTGCACTATGCCGCGGGCTCGTGACCGCGCGGCCCGGCCGGCTGCCGGCCCCATGGGCTGACCGCTTCCGGCCAGCCGCCGGGCGTGTTGCGTGGCCGGAGTCGGAGCGACGGACGCGCGCCCAAACGGCGGCGCGTGCGGCACGTCCAGGGCCGCCTTGATAGATGTGAGGAAATTCCTCCCACGTCGCCCGGCGGCCGGCCTACCTGCGCGATATCAGGAGTGGCGTTTACTGGCAGAGGCGATTGGGATCAGCCTGGCTGCTACGTCCTCGAAGTCGCCGAAGCCACTGACGGCTTGCCACAGGCCATGGGCCCGGTAATAGGCGCGCAACGGCTCGACCTGCTCTCGGTAGGTCTCCTGTGAATGCGAGTACATCAGCAAGAGTTCCTGGCGTCGCTCGGCTTGCTGAGAGTCCAGGTCTATCTGACGTTCCACCCAGCGCTGCGCGGCGAGGCGGAGTTGATCCTCCGTAAGGACAACTTCGATCACTGCGTCGGGGACATGGCCGCTCTGCGTCTGCAACTCAGCTTGGCGGATGTTGCGAGGGAAGTTGTACAGCACCCAGCCACCGTCGGCGTTGGTTAGGGCGTCAGCGATGGCTTTGACCATTAGCTCATCCGGGACAAGATGTCCGGCCTGCATATACCGGCTCGCCTCTTTGCTCAACGGAGTCTGCTGCTGCACGTGACCGCGGAGGACGTTGCCTGCGCTGACAACCTGTAGGCCGATGGCGTCTGCCAGAGCCCACGCAGCGGAAGCCAGGTCGACTACCGGCCCGGCGATGAGGACCACGTTGGGCATGTGTACTCCATGTGGATGACGCCGAAGCGCCAAGCTAGCCACCCGCAACGTGCTCAAGCGGCTCGGCAGAGCACTGGACCGGTAGAGCGCTACTGCTGTACTTCGCTGCTGTACGAGTCGTGCTGACAAAGACAGCGGCCCTACACAGGGCCGCTGAGCTGGAACGGAGTGGGCCGCCAGGGACTCGAACCCTGAACCTATGGATTAAAAGTCCACAGCTCTGCCATTGAGCTAGCGGCCCGCGCGCTCAGGTTACCCGACGGTCTGCGCCCCGGCTGATGTCCGCCCCCGGGCCAGAGGAGCGATGCTGATCTACGCCCACGACGGTGTGGGCGTTGGACTGCCGCCGTTGCTGGTGCAAGGCCGAGCGGCCCGCCGGGATGACCAACTGGCGAGGTGGCTCGCGTCCGCAGCCGGCCTCGACGCCTCCGGCAAACTTCTGCATCGCTTCGTCACCGGTATAGCTTCATCACCGATATATTGGCGTCATGGCCACACCCACGCCACTGCGGGAACCCACCTTCTTGATCCTGACTGCCCTTGCCCGGGAATCCATGCACGGCTACGGCATCGTCAGCGACGTCGCGGCCCTCTCCGATGGGCGGCTGGCGCTGCGGCCCGGCACCCTCTACGGCGCACTCGACCGCCTCACCGACGAAGGGCTGGTCGAGCGGGCCCACGAGGAGGTCGTCGAGGGACGGTTGCGCCGCTACTACCGGCTCACCGAAGCGGGCCGGTCCGTGCTCACCGGCGAGACCGAACGGCTGCGCCGCAACGTCGAGGCCGCCACGCAGCGGTTAGGTGCCCGACCTGCGGGCACCCGCACCGCCGACGGCATCTCACGCGGCCCTCTCACCATCCCCGGAACGGCCGCCCACCGCGTCCTTCGACCGACCGGAGGCCCGGCATGAACCAGCCCAATCCCGCGCAGGAACAGGCCGGGTCGCCGCTGGAGTCCCGCTACCGGCGGCTGCTGTGGGCCTACCCGGGTGACTACCAGGCTGAGCGGGGCGACGAGATCGTCGGGACGTACCTCGACACCGTCGATCCGGGGCGGCGCTGGCCATCCCCACACGACGCCGTCGATCTGCTCGGCGCCGGGCTCCGGGAGCGACTGCGCGGGTACGGCGCTCTCGGGCTGGTTGCGGCTCTCCCACTGGCCGCGACCGCCGCGCTGAACACCCTGGTCGGGGTCTCCGCCTTCCTGCTCCTGCAGGTCGAGTTCGAAGATCCGCGTTTCGCTCGGCTGGACCCGGTTGGTCCGTTCCAGACCCTCGGCGCAGTGATCTGGCTTGGCTGGCTGCTCGTCGGCCTCGCCGCCACGGCGCTGCCCGGGGCCTGGGCTCGAACCGTCGCGGCCGGTGGTCTCCTACTGACTGTCGCCGTGCCGCCAGTGGCCGCCGTCACCGGCCAACCTGGGCCGCCGCTGTTCGTGCTGGTCCCCGCCGTCGCGCTCGGCCTGGCCACGCTTGCGCTGCCCTCCCATCCCGGTTGGGTCGTGCGTAGCCTGCCGCCGCTCACGGTCGGTTGTGTGACGGCCGCGTCCGTGGCACTGAACGCAGCTGAGAGCGGCGGGGGCATGTTCGTCTCGTACGGCTCGACCCCCGAGCTGCTGGCGATGGCCGGTGGGCTGATGTTCGCACTGGTCCTGCTCGTCGGCCTCGGTCGCGCCCTGCGAGCCGACGACGCCGGCCTCTGGGCGACCCTGCTGGTTGCCGCCCCGGCCGGCCTGTTCGGCGCCGACCAGCTCAGCCAGGCGACCTGGGGTACCAGCGGCGGCGGGCCCGCCCCGACGGCCTATGCCGTCACAGCCGGGTCGATCCTTCTTGTCGGCGCGGCGCTGCTGGCAGCGGCCCTCGCCGGCCAGGCCGCCCGACACCAGACCGTACGTCGACGAGTGCTCGACGACGTCTGTCCGACCTGCGGGCACCGCTCGACTGCGATGACAGGGGCCTGACTTCGGCAGGATCAGCGATGCGGCGGGGTCGGTGATTGGGGTGGATCAAGCCGGCCTCGTTCGGCGGCGCATGGGTGGGGGCCGATGGGGAACCAGGACCGGCATGGGATCGAGCCGCTTGCCTGCCGTGGCGGCCTCCGGGGAGGAGGTCGGGCGTGACGGCGTACGCCAGCCGCGCGGCGAGGTGCACGCCTGGTTGCCCGGCCAGAACCAGACGGTCTGTGGCCTGGCGCTGAGCCGTACCCGACTGCGTCGCTTCCCGCACGTACCTTTCGACTACTCGGGTACCGACGTGCTCACCGTGGCGGATGCGGTGGGCTGGATCTGCCCGCGCTGCCTGGCCGCCATCGCTGGTAGGCGGGGCAAGGAGAAGCACGGCTGGGTACGGGAGTCACCTCGGCCGTGATCGACTCGGGATCCCGGAAGTCAAGGTGTCCTGAGCGCGCGGATGCCGCGACTTTCAGGAAGTCGAGTGGATCAAGACGCGCCCGCCGCAGGCCCTCCGCCGCGCTGGTGGGTGGTTGAGCTGCTGCTGGGCGGGTACGGGGTCGGACATGCGGATCGTGGTGGTGGGGGCGAGCGGCAACGTCGGTACAGCGGTGCTGCGGCGGCTGCGCCGGGAGCGGGGCGTGGAGCTGGCCGGGGTAGTAAGACGGTTGCCCGGCCCGGATGCCGGCGAGCCGTACGACCAGGTGGAGTGGCACTCCTGCGACATCGGCGCGCCGGGCGCGGCCGGGCAGCTCGCCGAGGTGTTCGCGGGTGCGGACGCTGTAGTGCACCTGGCCTGGCAGATCCAGCCCAGCCACGACCAGCGGGTGCTGCGCCGGACCAACGTCGAGGGCAGCCGGGCGGTGATCAACGCGGTGGTCCAGGCCGGTGTTCCGGCCCTGGTGTACGCCTCGTCGGTCGGCACCTACGCGCCCGGCCCGAAGGATCACCCGATCAGTGAGCGGTGGCCCGCCACCGGCGTGCCCGGTTCGTCGTACAGCGAGCACAAGGCGGAGGTGGAGGCTCTGCTGAACGAGGTCGAACGGGATCACCCGACGCTGCGGGTGGTACGGATGCGGCCCGGGTTGATCTTCCAGCGGGCCGCCGGTGCGGAGATCACGCGTTACTTCCTCGGCCCGTTGGCGCCGGTGCGGCTGCTGCGCTTCGGCCGGATCCCGTTGGTGCCGACGAACCGCCGGTTGCGGATGCAGGCGGTGCACGCCGATGACGTGGCTGACGCGTACGCCCGGGCGGTGCTGGGTGATGCGCGCGGCGCCTTCAACGTCGCCGCGGACCCGGTGCTCACTCCGGAGCTGGTGGCCCGGCACTTCCATGGTTGGACGGTGCCGGTCGCCGCGCCGGTGCTGCGGGCGGCGGCGGCGCTGACCTGGCGGGCGCGGCTGCAACCGGTAGACGCGGGCTGGGTGGAGCTGGGTCTGAACGCCCCGCTGATGTCCAGCGAGCGTGCGGAGACCGAGCTGGGCTGGCATCCCAAGATCAGTGCACTGACGGCGCTCAAGGAACTCTTCGCCGGAATGGCCGACGGCGACCACACGACAAGCCCGCCGATGTCTGGCGCACGGGACCTGCCCGGCCGCCCCGCCGCCCTCCTCCGCGCCCGCCCCCCAGGCCAAGGAAACCCCTACTGACCCACCCCAGCTTGTTGATCAAGAGCTTTCGGTCAGAAAACGCCGCCCTGATGACCGAAACCTCTTGATCACCGGCGCGGGCCGGAGGGGGCGCGGGCGCGGGCGCGGGCGCGCGGGGGCGCGGGCGCGGGCGCGCGGGGGCGCGGGCGGGTTAGGAGAGCTTGGAGTTGGTGACTGTGGGGTTGCGGGCGCCCAGGAAGAAGATGCCGGGGAAGCCGCGGGTCTCGAACTTGGCGCTGGGATTGCGGCGCAGGGTCGAGTTTTCGATCTTCATCGTGCCGGTGCGGTTGTTGCTCACGAAGAAGACAGCGCCGCCACCCTCGTTGGCAGTGTTGTTCTCGATGATCGTGCCGGCGATCCGCACTGTGAACTCGTTGCCGTCGCAGTAGATCGCGCCGCCGCTGCCGCCGCCGGGCGTGCCGGACTTGGCCGGGTTGGCACCGCTGCCGATCGCCTCGTTGTTCCTGAGCAGGCTGTTCAGCACCACCCACGACACGCCGATGCTGCTCAGTGCCCCTCCGTTGGAGCAGGAACCGCCGTCGAAGGTGCTGCCCACCACGTACACCGGCTTGTTCTCGTACTGGCTCAGCACCCGGACGGCCGCGCCACCCAGGTCGGGGCCGGTGCGGTCGCAGCGGTTGCGGACGAAGCGCGAGTTGACCACCTTCAACCGCCCACCGCGTACGAAGATCGCCCCGCCGCCGCCGCCCTCGACCTTCTCACCTGTGGAGTTGCCGTCGGCGAAGGTCAGATTCTGCACGGTGAGTTGCGGGTGATCCTGGTTCTGGCAGTGCGAGGTGGTGAAGCCCTGGGCCTCGTCGCAGGTGTTCATGTAGAGGATGCGGCGCTGCCCCTGGCCGCTCAACGTGATCTTGCCGCCGCCGTCCAACACGATCTTCGGCCCGTTGGCGTTGCGGACCTTCGCGGTGGCGGCCATCTTGATCGTCACCGGGGCCGGTCCACAGTTGAACGTGATGACACCGCCGGCCGCGACGGCCTTCACGACCGCCGCGGAGGTGCAGCTCGCCGGGGTGCCGGTGCCGATGGTCCGGGTCGGCTTCGAGGTGTTCACCGCCCGCGCCTCGGCCGGCACTGTGGCAGTGCCGTTCGGGTTGCCGGCGGCGAGCACCTTGTTGGCGGGCTTTGGGCTGGCGCTGGCCCCCGGGCCGCCGAGGCCGTCCCGCGCCCCCGGCGCTTCGCTCTGACCACCGGTGGGCAGCGCCGTCGGCGAGGCGGTCGAGCCGGCCTCGAAGGCGGGAGCCGGGTCGTTGGACGCGCAG
Source organism: Micromonospora sp. NPDC048842 (assembly GCF_040649935.1). Classification (NCBI taxonomy): domain Bacteria; kingdom Bacillati; phylum Actinomycetota; class Actinomycetes; order Micromonosporales; family Micromonosporaceae; genus Micromonospora; species Micromonospora sp. NPDC048842. The sequence continues at coordinate 481,491 of NZ_JBEZGK010000002.1, forward strand.
GCGGGCAGGGCCGCGGTGGCGACACCGAGGACGAGGAGAGCGGCAAGCGACGTCATGCGCACCCCGTGATGCTAGGAGCCGCGACGGCGTCGCGACGAATCCGCCGGGCCGGCTTAATGCACCGCTAAGCCACGCCCGCCGCCCGCCGCCCGCCGCCCGCCGCCCGCCGCCCGCCGGCTGCGGCGTGGTGGGTCCCCGGCGGCAAACCGGGCTCAGAAGTCGGCAAACCGGGCTCAGAAGTCGGCGAAGAGGTACGGCACTCGGCGGGGGAAGAGGCCGCGCAGCTCCGTGACGGCGTCCACCGGCACCTCACCCAGACCGCGTAGCGGCAGCTCGGCCGGGTCCAGCACCCCGTACGCGAGGGCGGAGAGCCCGGCGGCGGTGAGCGTGGCGGTCGGCGCGCGGCCGGTGGTGTCGTCGACCAGCTCCAGCGCCCCGGTAGTGCCGTCGAGCAGGTGGGTGCCGGCCAGCCAGCGGTCACCGGTCAGCTCGATCCGCACCCGGCCCGGGCCGGCGGGCAGCCCGCTCAACGCGTCCAGTGACAGCAGCCGGGCCATCGGCGCGGACGAACCCGGCACGGACGTCCGGGCCTCGACGTGCACGTCCAGGTCGGTCAGCCACAGCTCGGGCAATTCGTCCGGCGGAACCTGAACGGTGATCCGCTCGATCTGGTCGACGTGCCGGGCGAAGAACTGCAACAGCAGCGTCCGCGCGAGCGGGTCGGTGACAAGCAGCTCGTTGCCGTGCAGCGTGCCGCCGTGTTCGTCGATCCGGTACGTCACCGCGCCGGTGACCTCCCCGTCGACCCGGGCGGTGAGCAGCCAGTACTCGTCCCGGTCACGCAAACCGACCGCCCGGTGGTCCGGAAAGATCGCGAAGCCGTGCCGTTCCTGGAGGTTGCGCTCGGTGAACGCCCGCCACGCCGGATAGCCGGCGGCGACGCGTTCCCAGCCGACCTCGCCGGGCAGGTCCGCCCGGAGCAGCGAACCCAGGTTGGCCGGGGTGAAGGTGACCCGGCGCGGCTTGGGCAGCCCGACGTAGCCGAACCGGGCGTAGAAGCTGGGCCGGAACGGATAGAGCGCGCTGAGCGGATGGCCCTCGTCGCGCATCTCGTCGAGGAGTTGGTGCAGCAACGTCCGGACGTGACCCTGCCGGCGGGCCAGCGGATGGGTCGCCACCCCGGCGACACCTGCCATCGGCAGCACCACCCCGCGCAGGTTCTGTCGCATCGGGATGGCCGAGACGGCTGCCAACGTGGTGCCGTCCTCCTCGGCGATCAGCGTCCGGTTGCCCTGGTTGTAGGGCAGGTAGTCGCGGAACTCGGCGGTCCGTGCAGCGCTGAGCGGCGAGGACTCGAAGGCGTACGCGGCCAGCGGGAAGCTGGTGGTGAGACGGTCGTCGTCGGTCACCCGGCGGATGGTCATTCGCCCATCTCAACCCGGCGCGCGGGTCGCAGCAACCGGATTGGCCCGATCCGCAGCCGGTGCGGCGGTCAGCCGACCGGCAGGTGCCGCAGGTGGCGACGGCGGCGCAGGCGGACGCTGGCCACCGCGGCCACGCCCAGGGCCAGCAGGGCGGTGACGACGAGCCCGTGCAGCAGGCCACGGAAGAGATAGCCCTGGTCGGTGTTGTCGACAGTCCAGGTGGCGATCTCCCGGCTCGACCAGAACGGCGTCAACCTCGCCCCGGACCCGGCCGGGTCGATCAGCATCTGCACCGTCACCACTGTGAGCAGCAGCAGCGTGCCCTCCAGCTCGCGGGGCAGCAGCGCACCGATCAGCATCCCGAACGGCGCCGCCACCGCGACGGAACAGAGCAGCGCCGCCGCCAGGCCGCCGTACCGCAGGTCCGCGCCGTCGATCATCGGGAGCAGGAAGAAGGGTACGGAGATGACCAGCCCCACCGTCCACAGGCCGAGCATCCGACCGAGGTAGAGGTGGTGTGGGCGGTAGCCGGCCAGCCGCAGCCTCGGCTCCAACTCGCGAGCCGCGGTCGTGGCGAACAGCGCGGCGGTGCTCACCGCCCAGCCCACGCCGAGCAGCAGCGAGCGAACCGACTGCCCGAGGTAGGCGTCCCGCCGGATCAGGTAGAAGGTCAACGGCATCAACAACAACAGCAGGAGTACGCCTCGACGCCGCAGCAACTCCCGCAGTGTCATCTCGGCGACGGTGACGAGCCGGTTCACGGGCGGCCTCCCTGGATGCCGGGCGCGTGCCACCCGGTCTCGTGTGCCGGGGTCAGGTCGAGCACGATGTCCACCCGGTCGAGTTGGTTGAGCAGGTGGGTCACCACGACGATGGCGGTGCCGGCGTCGCGCAACCTGCTGAGCTGGTCCCAGAAGTTGACGTACGTGCCCTGGTCGAAGCCCTGGTACGGCTCGTCGAGCAGCAGCACGTCGGGGGCACTGAGCGTGGACATGGTCAGGTTGAGCTTCTGTCGGGTGCCGCCGGAGAGGTGGCGGGCCTGCACGTCCCCGCCCGCCTCCCAACCGAGCTGCCGGGCCGCCGCCCGACCGGCGCGGCGGGCCGGGCCCCGGGCCACATCCTGGCCGGCGCCGATCAGCACGAAGTGCTCGTCGGCGAGCAGGAAGTCGGAGGTGCCGCCGGACTGCGGGCAGTAGCCGAGCCGCCCGGAGACTGTCACCTCACCGGCGTCCGGTGACATGAGTCCGGCGCAGATCCGGAGGAAGGTGCTCTTGCCGCAGCCGTTCGCGCCGACGACTGCGGCGATCTGTCCAGCCCGGACGGTCAGCGTGGCGTCGCGCAGCACGGTTCGCCGTCCGTACCTCTTGGTGATGCCCGCGGCGTGCAACCGGACCGGGCCGGGGCGCGGTCCGGGCGCGGTGCCGATGCTCTCCACGACGGCACCCGCGTACTGCTGGGGTGGGCCGAAGACGACCCAGGGGTCGCCGCCGCCCTCGCGTAGGTGCGTGGCGGCCTCGGCGACCACGTGCCGTGCGGCATCCGCTGCGACCCGGCGCTGGTGCAGCTCGGCTGTGAGCGTACGCAGCCAATCGTCGGCGTTCACCGGGTGACCCCCTTCGTGACGATGTCGTTCACCGGCCGGACGAAGGTGAGCCAGGCGCTGCCGCCGGCGCGGAGCGCCGAATGCCCGTCGTCGGTGAGCCGGTAGTACTTGCGGGCCGGCCCGGCGCTGCCCTCCCGCCACTGCGCGGTCACCAGGCCGGTCTTCTGGAGGCGCAGCAGCACCGGATAGAGCGTGCCGCCCTGGATCGGCCCGACGCCGGCCGCGTCGAGCGCCTGGGCGAGCTGGTAGCCGTAGGACTCGCCATTGGACAGCAGGGCCAGGACGCAGATGTCGAGCACCCCCCGCAGCCACTGCCCGCGCCGGTCGGAATCCACGCGTCGGACAGTAGCGGCGCTAGCTAGATGGCACAACCACCTACTGTGGCAGCGGTACCCGAACCAGTCGGTTCGGGTGAGCCGCGGAGTGAGCCGTACGCGTCAGCGGGCGACGACGTCGGAGACCACGACTGTGACGTTGTCCGGCGCGCCGGCGTGGTGGGCCAGCTTCACCAACTGCTCGCCGCACTGCTGGCGGTCGGCGTACATGCCCAGGGCGGCGGCGATGGCCTCGTCCTCGACGTAGTCGGAGAGCCCGTCGCTGCACAGCAGCAGCCGGTCACCGAGGACCACTGTGAGCACCCCTACCGCGGGTGGGGTGTCGGCGCCCTGCACGGCCCGGGTCACCAGGGACCGCTGCGGGTGGTGGCGGGCCTGCTCGGGAGAGAGGGTGCCCTGGTCGACGAGCGCCTGTACGAACGTGTCGTCCCGGGTGAGCTGGGTCAGCTCCCCCTCGCGCAGGAGGTAGCAGCGGGAGTCGCCCACCTGGGCCAGCACCAGCGTCTCCCCGGCCAGCAGCGCCGCCGTGAGCGTCGTACCCATGCCGTCCCGGCTCGGGTCGACGGTGATGGCGGCGTGGATGCGCTGGTTGGCGGTGCTGACCACGGCACGCAGCGCGTCGGCGGCGCCGTCGGGGTCGGTGGGCGGAGCCAGCTCGTCCAGGATCCGGATCACGATCTCGCTCGCCACCTCGCCCGCAGGCAGCCCGCCCATGCCGTCGGCGACGGCGATCAGGCGGTCACCGGCGAGGGCGGAGTCCTCGTTGTTGGTGCGCACCAAGCCGATGTCGTTGAGGATGACCGAGCGGAGGATCAGCGTCATGGGGTCAAGCTTGCCAAGAACAACCCGCATTCGTCTCTACGCCTCCTACCTAGGTCGAGAAATGATTGCGATTTTCGTCGACGAGGCCGACGGTCCGTGACCGATCGGTGGGGTCTCCGCGGCGCGGATAGCGCAGCAGCAGGCTCGCGGCAACCTCCTCGTCACCCACCGCCGCGTAGCTGTGTGGCACGTCCGACACCCAGCGGAGGTGACCGCCGGCCGGGGCGGTCAGCGGTGCGTCGGCCGGCCCGGCGCGCAACACCCCGGCGAAGACGGTGACGTGCTCGGTTACCCCTGCCGGGTGGGCGGGGGAGAGCTGGCCGGGGCCGGGGGCGACCCGCATCCGGTACAGCTCGTAGGTCGCGTCGGTGTCGGTGAAGACCTCAAGCAGGGTCGCGGTGACCGCGGTGCCGTGCACTGTGGGCCCGGCGGCCGGCTCCGCCAGCACCGCCGTCAGCGGTACGCCGAGCTGCGCGGTGACCGCCCAGAGCGTCTCCAGGGTCGGGTTGCGGGTGCCGTGCTCCAGGCCGGAGAGGGTGGCCTTTCCGACACCGGCGAGCCGGGCGAGTGTGGACAGCGAGATCCCCTGCTCCTCGCGTAGGGCGCGGACCCGGCGCCCGACGACGGCGGGATCCACGTCGAGGCCCGGGCGCGGGGCTGGTGGTGGGTGCGGCACCCGGCTATCGTGCTACACGCTTCCGTTCCGTAAACGGAACAGTCGGGAGGATGGCGTGGCCGGACGCGTGCAACCGGTGCTTGCGGGGGTGGTGACCGCGCTGGTGGGCTTCGCCAGCTCGTTCACAGTCGTGCTGGCCGGGCTCCGAGCGGCGGGCGCGTCGGACGCGCAGGCCGCCTCCGGCCTGCTCGCTCTCTGCGTGGCCAGTGGGCTCGCCGCCGCCTGGCTTGGCTGGCGGTACCGGATACCGATGAGCGTGGCCTGGTCCACTCCGGGCGCGGCGCTGCTGGTGGCGACCGGGCCGCCGCCGGGCGGATGGCCGGTAGCAGTGGGCGCCTTCCTCGTCTCCGGTGTGCTGATCGTCGCGGCCGGGTTGTTCCCGCCGCTCGGCCGTGCGGTGGCCGCCATCCCCAAGCCGGTGGCCGGCGCGATGCTCGCCGGGGTGCTGCTGCCGCTGTGCACCGCCCCGGTCCGCGCGCTTGTCGAGCTGCCGGTGGTGGCCGGATCGGTGGTGGTCGGTTGGCTGCTGCTGCACCGGTTCGCCCGACGCTGGGCGGTGCCCGGTGCGCTGGTGGTGGCCGTGGCGGCGATCGCACTGACAGCACCGCCGACCGGCCTGACCGGTGCCGCGCTGATCCCATCGGTCACGCTGACCGCGCCGGCCTGGAACGCGTCAGCACTGGTCGGGTTGGCCCTGCCGCTGTTCCTGGTCACCATGGCCGCGCAGAACGTACCCGGCATGGCGGTGCTGGGCGGCTACGGCTACCGGCCGCCGTTCGGCGCCGCGCTGCGGACCACCGGCCTGGCCAGTCTGCTCGCCGCCCCGGCCGGCGGGCACGCGGTGAACCTCGCGGCGATCACCGCCGCGCTGGCCGCCGGCCCCGACGCGCACCCCGACCCGGAGCGCCGATGGATCGCCTCGGTCACCGCAGGCGCTGGGCTGGCCGTGCTCGGCCTCGGCGCCGGCGTGGCCACCACGCTGGTGGCGGTCGCCCCACCGATCCTCATCGAGGCGGTCGCCGGGCTGGCGCTACTGGGCGCCCTCGCCACAGCGCTCGCCTCGGCGGTGACCGACCCGGCGACCCGCGAGGCCGCAGTGGTCACCTTCGTGGTGACCGCGTCCGGGGTGACGCTGATCGGCGTGGGCGGCGCGTTCTGGGGCCTGGTCGCGGGCTGCCTGATGCTGCTGCTCTTCCGCCGCCGCCAACCCGCCCCCCCAGCGCCCGACCAACCCGCCGCGCCCGACCAACCCGCCGCGCCCGACCAACCCGCCGCGCCTGATCAGCCCGGCCCGCCTGATCAGCCCGATCCTGCCGCGCAGGGAAGATCCACTCGGGTTTCATGAAGTCGGGCTGTCCCGAGGCTCTGGACGCCCCGATTTCCGTGAAGCCGAGTCGATCAGGGTGGTGGGGTCACTCCTCGGGCGGCAGGTCGGCCACCCCGACTGCCAGGAGGACCCGGCCATCGGCCACCGACCCGATCCGGTCGGCCGGTACGTAGACCGCGCCGGTACGGGTCAGGTCGGTCGAGACCTTCAGATAGCCGCTGTGCAGCAGCCGCGCCGCCAGATCGGCCGGCACGTCCGGCTCCTCGACAGCGGTCGCCTCGATCAGCTCGTCCAGGCTGCTGCCCGGGTCGGCGGTCGGTGTCTGGACGGTCACCGCGTTCGGGTCACCCCGCTGGACGAGGTCCACGGTGCCGACCTCGGTGCCAGCTGAGTCGATCACCGGCATCCCGGTGGTGATCCGCGAGATGGTCGCCTGCTGCTCGTCCTGCTGGTCCATCCCGCTGCGGTTCCCAGGGCGGCGCGCCGCTAAACGCCGCCGCCCACCCGCTGGGCGCTCAGCAACTGCGGCGGCGGTGGGCCTGGCGGCGACGGCCCCGAGGCGATGGCCTGGCGGCGATGGCCCGGAGGCGATGGCCCGGAGAGCGTGATGACTCTGAGGCATATTTATGCTTCAGAGTCATCACTGTCGAAAGCAATGCCGCCTCTACGGCCCGCGCAAGGTGGCAGGCGGCGGACCGCGGCACCAGCGGCACGCAGCACACACGGCGCCCAGCACACGGCACCCTCGCGCCCGTGCGCGGTGTTCCGCTCACTCAGCTGTTCGGGAGGGTCCAGCCGCCGGGCGGGCGAGGGGACAGCTCCCGCCAGGTGTCCGGTCCGTCGAGCAGCGCCCGGACGGTGTCCTCGGCCTCGTCAGCACTGCCGTACTCGTAGAAACGGGAGATGCCCTCGGCGCCGCCGGCCCGCTGCTCGACGTGCCACCGGTCGGCGTCCACCCGCAGGAAGACGTCCCGCCGGGCCAGCCGCCCCCACTTCCCGTTCCACCAGTGCTTTCGCTGCTCCATGGCGGGACTCTATCGAACACACGTACGAGAAGATGCGGCCCCTGCGGGAATCCCGCAGGGGCCGATGTGCATCCGTTCGGGTCAGCGCTGCGTCGGCGGCTCCGGGCGGCGGCCCAGCACGTCGTCCAGCGCCCCACGCTGCTGGCCGGGGGTGGTGTGGCCGGCGGAGACCAGGGCGTCCCGGATCTCGGTGAGCAGCTTGACCTCCTCGCTCGGCGCCGAGGGCGGCGGCTCCTCGCCCCGCTTGCGCCGCTCGGCCAGCTTGTTCATCGGGAACACCACGAAGAAGTAGAGCACCGCCGCGGTGAGCAGGAAGGTGATCAGGGCGTTGATGAACCCCGCCCAGTCCATGTAGTTGTCCTTGGTGATCTCCCACCTTCCGGCCGACAGGCCAGTGCCCCCGCCGACTGCCTTGATCAGTGGTTCGAGGAACGACTTGGTGAGTTGGGTGACCACGCCGGTGAACGCGGCGCCGATCACGATGCCGACCGCCAGGTCGACGACGTTGCCGCGCATGATGAAGTCTTTGAAGCCCTTGAGCATTCGTACTCCCGAGGTGTCCGCTTTTCTGTCGGGCACAACCTATGCCCGTTCGGCGGGTTCCAGAAAAGCGCCGGCTTCGAGCGCCGCCCGGCCGGGATCGCCGGCCCGGATCGCCTCGACCAACCGGGTGTGGTCGACGTAGCGCTCGGGGGTGAGCTCCCCGCCCATGGCCTGGGCGACAGTGCTGCGCAGGGCGGTGCCCACCGAGGCGTACAGCTCGGCGAGCATGGTGTTGTGCGCCGCGGCGACCACCGCCGTGTGCAGTGCCGCGTCGGCCTCGACGAACGCGTCGACCCGGCCGCCGTGCCAGGCGGCCTCGCGCTGGGCGAGCGCGCCGTCGAGCGCCGCCAGGTCCTCCGGGGTACGCCGCAACGCGGCGAGCCGGGCGGCCTCCACCTCGAAGGCGCGGCGTACCTCGATGACCTCGGTCATCCGGTCGTCGCCGAGTCGGCGGGCGACCACCGGTGCCAGTTCGTCGGTGGACACCACGTAGGTGCCGGAGCCCTGCCGGCACTCCAGCACCCCGGCGTGGACCAGGGCGCGGACCGCCTCGCGGACCGTGTTGCGCCCGACGCCCAGTGCGGCGACCAGTTGCGGCTCGGTGGGGATGCGCCCGCCGACGGGCCACTCGCCGCCGAGGATCCGGGCGCGGAGTTGCTCGGTGGTCTGCCGGACCCGGTGGCCGCGGGGCGGCACGGCGGGCTGGCCGCTGGGCGACGCCGGCGGCGCGGAGGGGAAATCAACCGACGGTGGCACTGGTTACATCACCGGTCCCAGATTCATCCCATGATTGTAGGTTAGAGGCCATGACCCCGCCACCAACCGCCGCTCCGGCGCTGCCCGCCCCCGCCCCCGTCGCCGTCCCCGGCCCTCGCCCGACGCGGGACCCCGGCACCGGCAGGCGGACGCACCCGGCGACCGGTGGCGCGCTGGTGCTGGTCGGGATGCTGCTGGTCGCGCTCAACCTGCGCGCCGTGGTGACGAGCCTCGGGGCGCTGCTCGACGAGGTCCGCGACGGACTGGGCCTCTCCGGCGTCACCGCCGGCCTGGTCACCACCCTGCCGACCATCGCGTTCGCCGGCCTCGGCGCGCTCACCCCGTGGCTGGTCCGCCGGGTGGCACCGGCCCGGGTGCTGGTGGTCGCCATGTTCGCCCTCGCCGTCGGCCAGGTACTCCGGGTCGTCACCGACTCGGCCTTGATCTTCGTGCTCACCAGCGCGCTGGCGCTGTCCGGCATCGCGGTCGCCAACATCCTGCTGCCGATGCTCGTCAAGCAGCACTTCCCGCACCGCACCGGCCTGGTCACCGGGGCGTACACGATGGCGTTGACAGTGGGCACGACTGTGGCCGCCGCCTCCGCGGTGCCGATCGCGCACGCCTTCGGGTCGTGGCGGGCCGGGCTCGGCGTCTGGGCCGCGATGGCCGCGGTGGCCGTACTCCCGTGGGTGCCGCTGGCGCTGCGGACCCGCGCCGCGGCGCGGCGGGCGACCCCGACGGCGGTCGTCGCCACGCCGACGCGGGTCCGGCCGGCGCGGACCCGGCTCGGCTGGGCGATGGCCGTCTACTTCGGGGCGCAGTCGCTCAGCGGGTACGCGATCATGGGCTGGTTGGCCCAGCTGTTCCGCGACGCCGGTTACCAGCCGGAGTCGGCCGGGCTACTGCTCGCCGGGGTGACCGCGCTCGGCGTGCCGATCGCGCTGCTGATGCCTACCCTGGCCGGTCGGCTCGGCAGCCTGCGACCGCTGGTGCTCGGGCTGACCACCGCGTCGGCACTGGCCTACCTGGGGTTGGCGCTCGCACCGCACGGTGCCGCGTTGCTCTGGGTCGCCCTGCTGGCGATCGGTCAGGGCGCGTTCCCGATGATCCTGACCGCCATCGGTCTCCGCGCCCGCACCGCCGAGGGCACTGTCGCGCTCTCCGCGTTCGCGCAGAGCACCGGGTACGTGATCGCCGCCCTCGGCCCACTGATGGTCGGCATCCTCTACGAGGCCACCGGCGGCTGGACCGCGCCGATCGGGTTCCTGCTGGGCGCCCTGGCCGTGCAGACGACGGCGGGTATGGCGATCGCTCGTCCCCGTTACGTCGAGGACGAGTGACGCACGCCGACGGTCAGGAGGAAGCCGGCGTCGATTCGCCGGCGACTGCCTCATCCACCGTCGGGTAGGTGTGCAGCACCTCGACCAGCCCGCTCACCTCGAGGATGCGCAGCACGCCGCGCTGCGGGGCGGCCAACCGGACCACGCCGCCAGCCTCGTCGCAACTGTTCTTGGCGCGGACGAAGACCGACAGACCGGTCGAGTCGCAGAACGAGACGTCCGCCAGGTCGAACACCAGCCGGTTGCGGCCCTTGTCGAGCAGGTCGGTGATCTGGTCCTGCAGCTGCGGTGCAGTGGCCATGTCAAGCTCGCCCGCGACCGCCACGACGACCACGTCGCCGCGTTGTTCCGTGTGCACCGTCAACGACATTCGCCAGACCTCCTGTTATCGGGGGAACGGTATCCCACGACCATGGTCGGAGGTAGAACGGGAGCCGTGATCCGGTGGCCATCGTCATTCCGTTGCTACGGGGCAAGTAGTTGGTCAGGCCCCGGTGATAGAGTCCGCCCGGTCCAGGTCAAGGGGGTTCGAAATGGCGTTGAGCACCGAAGAAAGTGGTCGGCTCGCCGCGCTGCTGAGCGGGCAGGACGAACGGGTCACGACTCGGTGGACCGAGATCGTCACCAGTTCGTTGCGAGGCCGGCTGAGCCAGGCGGAGCTGCGCCGACAGGTCCAGGACCTGCACCGCGCCATCGTCGCCACGGGCCAGCAGGGCACCATCGACCTGGCCGCCGACGGCGCCGCCGAGCTGCGTGCCGCGCTCTCCGAGCTGTCCCGTGGGCGGGCCCGGCAGGGCTTCTCCGCCACCGAGACCACGGTCAGCGTCTTCGCGCTGAAGGACGTGCTGGCCGAGTTGGTGCAGGAGGCCGGTGGCCCGAACGCGCTCGAGGACTACGTCGCCTTCTCGAAGCTGGTCGACGAGATGGGCCTGTTCACCTTCGAGAGCTTCGTCCGGACCCGGGAGAGCCTGATCGCCGATCAGGCCGAGCAGTTGCTCGAGCTCTCCACGCCGGTGGTCAAGCTCTGGGAGGGCGTCGTCGCCGTGCCGCTGGTCGGCACCCTCGACTCGGCCCGGGCCCAGGTCGTCATGGAGCGGCTGCTCCAGACCCTCGTCGACACCGGCTCGCCGTACGCGATCATCGACATCACCGGCGTACCGGCGGTGGACACCCAGGTCGCCCAGCACATCCTGAAGACCGTGGTGGCCGCCCGGCTGATGGGCGCCGACTGCATCATCTCCGGCATCCGTCCGCAGATCGCACAGACCATCGTGGCGCTCGGCATCGAGTTCGGCGACATCGCCACCAAGGCGAGCCTCGCCGACGCGCTGCGCCACGTGCTGCGACTCACCGGGGTGGAGACCGCCCGCCGCCAGCCGCGTCGGGCCGTCTGATGGAACGCGTACCGATCCTCAAGATCGGCGACATTCTGCTCGTCTCCATTCAGCTCGACATGTCCGACCAGACGGCGGTCCAGCTCCAGGAGGACCTGGCCGAGCGGATCGTTGACACCGGCTGCCACGGCGTCATCATCGACATCACCGCGCTGGACATCGTCGACTCCTTCGTCGGGCGGATGCTCTCCACCATCGCGTCGATCTCCAAGGTGCTGGACGCGGAGACGGTGGTGGTCGGCATGCGTCCGGCCGTCGCCATCACCCTTGTCGAACTCGGGCTGTCGCTGAACGGCATCCGTACCGCGCTGAACGTGGAGCGCGGCATGGAGCTGATCGCGGCGGCCCACGCCGACGAGCTCGACCACCAGCTCGACGACGATCCGGACGCCGAGACGGCCACGCCGTGACCGCGGGCATCGACCTGGGCCAGCCACAGGCGCAGTCGGTCCGCAGCGACGAGGACGTGGTGCGCGTCCGGCAGCTGGTCCGCGCCGTGGCGGTGGCCAGCAAGCTGTCCCTCGTCGACCAGACCAAGGTGGTCACCGCTGCGAGCGAGTTGGCCCGCAACACCCTGGTGTACGGCGGCGGCGGTTCGGTCGAGGTGACTGTCGTGGACAACGGCCGACGCAAGGGCGTGCAGATCGTGTTCGCCGACTCCGGGCCCGGCATCGCCGACCTGAACCTGGCGATGACCGACGGCTACACCAGCGGCGGTGGCCTCGGCCTCGGGCTCAGTGGATCACGACGCCTGGTCGACGAGTTCCAGATCGAGACGTCAGCGGAAACCGGCACGCGGATCACGGTCACCAAGTGGTCCAGGTGAACGCCGACGCGGTCACCGACAGTGGCATCTGGTTCCGGGTGGAGGCCAGCAGCGCCGCGAGTGCCGTGCGGCGTGCCGCCGAACGCCTCGGCGCGCAGGTGGAGATGGGCGAGGCGCGCATCGCCGACCTGGCCATCGTCGCCGCCGAGCTGACCAGCAACCTGGTCAAGCACGCCGACGACGGTGTCCTGCTGCTCCGGCCGGTACGCCGAGCCGGGCAGGCCGGGGTGGAGCTGATCGCCATCGACTCCGGGCCCGGCATGGCCGACCTGACCGTCTCGTCCCAGGACGGGCACTCCACCACCGGCACGCTCGGCATCGGTCTGGGCGCCATCGTCCGGCAGGCCAGCTGGTTCGACGGATACTCGCTGCCGGGCCGGGGCACCGTCCTCGCCGTGCAGGTCTGGCCGGCCGAGCCGGCTCGGCCGTCCTGGGCCGGCGCTCTCACCCGACCGCTGACCGGCGAGACGATCAGCGGCGACGGCTACGCCGTGCGGGTCGTCGACGGGCGGCACCAGGTGCTGGTCAGCGACGGGTTGGGGCACGGCCCGCTGGCCGGGGCCGCCACCGACGCCGCCTTGGCCGCGTTCCGCGACGCCCCGGCCGGCCCACCGGCGACGGTGGTCGGTCACCTGCACCGAAGCATGTCGCACACCCGGGGCGCCGCGCTCGCCGTCGGCGAGCTGATACCGGAGGCCGGCGTGCTGCACTACGCCGGCCTGGGCAACATCTCCGGCGTGGTCGTCGAGGGTGACGGCCGCCGTCGAGGGCTGGTGTCACTGCCCGGCATCGCCGGCCACCAACGGCCGACGATCCGGGAGTACGACTACCCGTTCGGTCCCGGCGCCCGGCTGGTGATGCACAGCGACGGGGTGGTCGACCGGTGGCGGATGACCGACTACCCGGGCCTGGCGGAGCGATCTCCGCTGGTCATGGCGGCGACCCTGCTCCGCGACGCCGGTGTACGACGTGACGACGCCTGCGTACTGGTCGCGAGGTCGTGGGCGTGAGCGGGGAGCCGGCAGCGCTGCCGCTGCTCCAGATGGCGCTGCGGGTCGAGCAGGACATCTTCGTGATCCGTCAGCGGGGGCGCGAGGTGGCCGCTGTGGTCGGCCTCGAACACCAGGACCAGGTGAGGATCGCCACCGCGCTCAGCGAGGTCGCCCGGGATCTGCTGCGGACAGTCGGCGGTGCCGATGTCTCCTTCCACGTCGACGCGGGTGCCGACGGCCGCTTCCACCTGCGCGCCGACCTGGCCCCGGTGTCCCCGCTGCCCGACGATCGCTACCAACCGCAGTCCGGCGCGGTGTCCCGACTGGTCGACACACTGAGCGTGTCGACCGTCGAGGGGGTTACGGTCGTACGGATGTCCCGACGAGTCCCGGCCAACGCGCCGACGCCGACCCCGGAGCGGCTGGCCGAGTTCCGTACCGAACTCGGCCGCACCGCGCCGGCCAGTGCGCTGGACGAGTTGACAGTGCAGAACGGGCAGCTCATCGCCGCACTCGACGAGGTACGCAGTCAGCGCGACGAGCTGGCCGTGCTGAACGAGGAGCTGGCCGAGACCAACCGCGGCGTGCTGGCGCTCTACAACCAGCTCACCGAGGAGTTGGAGGAGACCAACCGTGGCGTCGTCGCCCTCTACGCCGAGCTGGACGAGAAGTCGGCCCAACTCCGTGCGGCCAGTGAGTCGAAGAGCCGGTTCCTGGCCAATGTGAGCCACGAGCTGCGCGCCCCGGTCACCGCGATCATCGGCCTGGGGCGGCTGCTCACCGACTCCGCCTCCGACCCGCTCACCGACGAGCAGGGCCGCCAGATCGATCTGATCCGCTCGTCGGCGGCGGACCTGCTCAACCTGGTGAACGAACTCCTCGACCTGGCCAAGGCGGAGTCCGGCCGGATCGAGCCGGAGCTGGCCGCTGTCGACCTGCGGCCGGTCTTCGGTCAACTACGCGGCACCCTGCGCGCGCTGGCCACCCGCCCCGAGGTGGAGTTGGTAGTGGAGGAGCCGACCGGGCCGGCCCTGCTGCGCACCGACGAGGTGCTGCTCGGCCAGGTGCTGCGCAACCTGCTGCACAACGGGTTGAAGTTCACCGAGCGCGGCGAGGTGCGCCTGCGGGCCAGCCAACACGGCGACCGTTGGCAGTTCGAGGTCCGCGACACCGGGCCGGGCATCGCTCCCGAGCTGCACGACCGGATCTTCGAGGAGTTCTACCAGATCCCCGGTGCCACCCGGGTCGGCGGCACCGGCCTCGGTCTGCCGTACGCCCGGCGGTTGGTGACGCTGCTCGGCGGGTCACTGGAGCTGACCAGCGCGGCCGGCGAAGGCAGCACATTCACCGTCTCCCTACCCGTCGGCGGGGCGTGACGGCGTGGACGGCATGCCGACAACCATCCTGGTGGTCGACGACAGTCGTACCAAGCGTTACCTGCTGGTCAGCTGGTTGACCCGTTCCGGGTTCACGGTGCTGGAGGCCGAGAACGGCGCCGAGGCGTTGGCCCGGGTCGAGGTGGACCGGATCGACCTGGTGGTCCTCGACGTCCGGCTGCCCGACCTGAGCGGCTACGAGGTCTGCGAACAGATCAAGGCGCGGCACCCGGCGATGCCGGTGATCCACGTGTCGGCGCACGCAGTGGACGTGGCCGACCGCGCCCAGGGGCTGACCCGGGGTGCAGACGCGTACCTGACCGAGCCGATCGAGCCCGAGGAACTGATCGCCACCACCCGGGCGGTGCTGCGCTACTACCAGGCCCGGCAGCGCGCCGAACTGCTCGCCGAGCGGCTGCTCGGGTTGGCCGACACGACAGTCGCTGTGCACGCGGCACCGACCTTCGCGCGCCTGCTGGAGGCCGCCGCCGAGGGCGCCGCCCAGATCTTCAAGAGCCCGGCCGCGGTGATCGCCGAAACCTTCGACGGTGACTGCCTCGCGGGTGTCTGCGCCGGTCCCGGCGCGGTGGCCGCCGTCGTGCCCTGGGTCGTCGACGACACCGGGGTGCCCACCGGTGCCACGGTGCGAGTGGAGACCCCGGCGAACTGGGCGCTCGTCGACTGGCCGGTGGACGACACGGTGACCGTCGCCGCCGCCCGACTGCGCGAGGACCGGGCCCCGCTGTACGTGGTGGTCCCGACCGCCACCCAGACCGCGCGGACCCCGGTGCTCAAGCAGCTGGCTCAGGCGGTGGCGGCGGCCGTGGAGGGGCAGCGCTCGTTCGATGAGGAGCACCGGATCGCTGTCACCCTCCAACGCAGCCTGCTCCCGCGGGGGCTGCCCACAGTGGCCGGCCTCGACCTCGCTGTGCGCTACGAGCCGGCGAGCGCGCAGACCGAGGTGGGCGGCGACTTCTACGAGCTGGTGATGCTCGATGGGCACCTGCTGCTCGCGATCGGGGACGTCGCCGGCCACTCACTGCACGCGGCGACAGTGATGGCCGAGCTGCGGCACGCGGTGCGGGCGTACGCGGTCGAGGGCCACCAGCCCGGCGAGATCCTGCACCGGGTCAACGAGCTGATGCGGACACTGCTGCCGAACGAGGTGGCGACGCTCTGCGTACTGCTGATGCACCCGCCGACCGGACGGGTCCGGCTGGCCAGCGCCGGGCACCTTCCACCGCTGCTGATCCTGGACGGCAAGGTCGAGTTCGTGCAGCACTCCGCGCCGCTGCTCGGCGTCCGCGCCCCCCGTCCGGACGACCTGGAGTTCGTGGTGCCGGCCGGGGCCACGCTGGTCTTCTACACCGACGGGCTGATCGAGCGACGGGACGCCACCATCGACGAGGGGCTGGCCGCGCTGGCCGGGGTCGCCGCGACCGTCGACGGCGACCTGGACCAGTTCTGCGCCCGACTGCTGGTGGAACTGGCCCCACCGGAGATCCAGGACGACGTCGCAGTGGTCGTCCTGCGGCGTCGCTGATCTGTCAGCTCTGTCAGCTTCCTCAGTTCACCGAGCGGGCGTACGCGGCGGGGGACACCCCGGCCACGGCGGTGAAGTCACGGACCAGGTGAGCCTGGTCGCTGTAGCCGAGGTCGGCGGCGAGATCGGCCCAGCTCAGCGGGCCGCCGGCAGCCTGTTCGACAGCCTCCTGGAGCCGGTAGCGGCGGATCACCCACTTCGGCCCGACCCCCACGTACTCCACGAAGAGCCGCTGCAACCGGCGGACCGGAACGTCGTGCCGCGCGGCGAAGTCGTCGACGCGCAGCACCGTCCGGTCGGCACGGATCGCCTCGGCCAGTCGGACGGCCTCCTCGGCCATCGGGTCCGGCTCCGGCTGCCAGGCAACGAGGAGGGTGTCCAGCGCCCGGCAGCGCTCGTCGTCGCTGGCCGCCGAGGTGGGTGCTCCCGAATACGTGCCCGCGCCCACCGGGACGTCCGGGCGGGTCAGCCGGCCGGCGGGCAGCGGCACCCTACGGCCGGTCAGCTCACTGACCGCACGCCCCCAGAACGGGTGGAAGCCGCCGGGGCGGAACTGCACCCCGGACACCCTGCCGATGCCGCTGAGCGTGATCCGGAACAGGTCGCGGCCCACCCCGGCCACCTCGCCGGACTCGGGCCCGTCGTCGTCCCGTCGGAACACCACGTTCACCGCCGGGTGCGGCACGACCCGCTGCTCGAACGGCGCGCTCAACGCCCAGTCGATCAACCAGTAGTGCTCGACCCACTGACGCAGCGACTCCGCCGGCAGGTGTCGGCGGAAGCGCATCTCGCGCAGCAGGCGCCCAGGGTCGAGAATTCCCCGGCTGTCACCACGCGGTCGCTGTCGCATTTGTTCAAGACCACCCTCATACGCTGGCCCTATGTCCACTCAGACTAGCGAGCTGCTGGCGGCCGCCGCGCCGCGAACCGTCGATGTCGTACGGGGTATCTCCGACGACCAGCTGGACCTGCCCACCCCGTGCAGCGACTACCTGGTCCGTGATCTGCTCAATCACCTCTTCCAGGTGGTGGTCAACTTTCAGGACCTGGCCGAGAAGCGACAGGTGGAGTGGGCCGAGAAGCCCGACCACCTGGGCGACGGCTGGCGGGACCGATTCGAGGTGGAGACCGGCCGGTTGGTGACCGCCTGGTCGGACCCGTCCACCCTGGAGGGCGTGTCACCGGGCATGGGCATGCCGCAGCCCGTCATCGGCGGCATGGCCCTGCTGGACCTGACAGTGCACGGCTGGGATCTCGCTGTTGCCACCGGCCAGCCGTACCACCCGGTCCCGGAGGTGGTGGCGCGGCTGCACGAGCTGGTGGAGCAGTTGGGTCCCACCGCCCGCAAGATGGGCGTCTTCGCCGACCCCCTACCCACCCCCATCCCCGACCTGGCCCCCGACCTCACCCACCTCCTGACCCAAACCGGCCGAACCCCCACCTGGCCCCAAACCCCCTAACCCCCCACCCCCACCCCCACCCCCACCCCCACCCCCACCCCTCCCGCCCCACCTCGGTGATCAAGAGGTTTGCGTCAGATTCCGGCGCGTCGGTGACGCAAACCTCTTGATCAACCAGGTGGGCTGGGGTGGGTGGGGGTGGGGTGGGGTGGGGGTGGGGGTGGGGGTGGGGGAGGGGGTTGTTGACTTGGGTATTCGCTGGGTGAATAGTGGGCGGGGTGTCTACGCCGCACGTTCTGCTCGGGTTGCTCGCTGGGGGCAGCCGGCACGGGTATGAGCTGAAGCGTGCGCACGACGAGCGGCTGCCGCGGGCTCGGCCACTGGCCTTTGGCCAGGTCTACGCCACTCTCGGTCGTCTCGAACGCGACGGGCTGGTGGCTGCCGCCGGCCAGGACCGGGTGGGCGGGCCGGATCGCACCGCGTACGCGCTGACCGACCAGGGGCGGGTCACGCTGGACCAGTGGCTGTCCACCGTGGAAGCGCCCATGCCGTACGTGGCCAGCACCCTCTTCGCCAAGGTAGTGGTGGCGCTGCTGGTCGCCGACGTCGATCGGGCCCGGTCGTACCTGATCGCCCAGCGGGCCGCGCACACCGCACGGCTGCGGGAGCTGACCGCGGTCAAGGCCGATCAGGCCGCCACTCTCAGCGACGTGGTCGCTGCCGATTTCGCTATCGCCCACCTCGACGCGGATCTGCGGTGGCTGCACGCCACCCTGGGCCGGGTCGCCGACTGGCACCGGGAGGTGCATCCGTGACGCAACTCCAGGCTCGCGGCGTGGTTCGGGCGTATGGCCCGACGCCCGCACTGCGCGGCGTGACGCTCGACGTGACGGAGGGCGAGATCGTCGCCGTGACCGGGCCGAGCGGCTGCGGCAAGTCGACCCTGCTGCACTGCCTGGCCGGGATTCTCCGGCCGGATGCCGGCGAGGTCACCTGGCGTGGGCACCGCATCGACACCTGGTCGGAGGCGGCCCGGTCCCGGCTAAGGCGCACCGAGTTCGGGGTGCTGTTCCAGTTCGGTCAGCTGGTGGCCGAGTTGACCGCCGCCGAGAACGTCGCCCTGCCCCTGCTCCTCGCCGGCACGGGGCGGCGAGAGGCACGGACGGCGGCGTTCACCTGGCTGGAACGGTTCGGGGTGGCCGAGGTGGCCGACGTCCGGCCGGGTGAGATGTCCGGGGGTCAGCAGCAGCGTTGCGCCACGGCGCGGGCGCTGGTGACCGAGCCTCGGGTGCTCTTCGCCGACGAGCCGACCGGCGCACTGGACACGCTCACCGGCGAGCAGGTCCTCACCCAACTGGTCCGGCTCGCCCGCGAGCAGCGCACCGCCGTCGTACTTGTCACCCACGAGCCGCGGATCGCCGCGTACGCGGATCGGGAGATCGTGCTGCGTGACGGCCTGGTGGACCACACCGGCCTGGGGCTCGACGTGCCGTTGGCCGGCGGCGCCCGGTGAGACCGGCGACGCTGCTCCGCCTCGCGCTCGCCGGCACCCGCACCGACACCGCCCGGGTGGTGCTCACCGCGCTCAGCGCCCTGCTCGCGACAGTGGCCGGGCTCGCAGCGTTCACCGTGTTGGCCATCCCGACTCCCGCCGCGACGGACGGGAACCAGAACAGGTGGTCGGAGCAGTATCACAACGCGCTGTTGGTGGAGCCGGGGTTGCGCGGCGGCACGGCGTTCGCACTGCTGATGCTGATGGTCCCGGTGCTGGCGCTGGCCGGTCAGTGCGCCCGGCTCGGCGCGCCGGCACGGGACCGCCGGTTGGCCGCGCTCCGGTTGGCCGGCGCCACGCCCGGGCAGGTCACCCGGCTGGTGGTGCTGGAGACCGGCGTGGCCGCCCTGCTCGGCACGCTCGTCGGGCTGGGTGTCTATCTGGTCGGCCGCGATCTGCTGCACCGCCCGGACGCGCAGGGTCAACTGGCCCTGCCCACCGACGTGCTGCCGTCGACTGGCGCGCTGGCCGGCGTGGTGCTCGGTCTGCCGGTCGTCGCGGCGCTGGCCACCGCCCTGATGCTGCGTACTGTCACCACCAGTCCGCTCGGGGTGACTCGCAAGGCGGCCCGCGAGCGCGGACCAGGCCCGTGGGCGGGGCTGCTGATCGGGGCCGGCGTGGTCTCGATCGCGGGGATCCGCCCGGCGATCCAACGGTTCTCCGGCGACGCGGAGGTGGTGGCCTGGCTGGTGCCGCTGCTGTTGGCGGCGGGTGCGTTCGCGGCGATGATCGGGGTGGTGCTCGGCGCCGGCTGGATCTCGTACCACTGCGGGCGGTTGTTGCGTCGGCACGCCCGCCGTGCCCCGGCCCTGCTCGCGGCGGGCCGGCTGATGGCCGACCCGTGGGCGGGCAGCCGTACCTTCGCGGCGTTGCTCGCCGCCCTGATCTTCGGCGCCGGCGCAGCTGCGTTGCGCGCCCAGTTCGCCGCGCAGGACCAGCTCGACCGCGAGCGGAACCTGCTCGTCGGGGCGGACGCAGGTGGCTCCTCGTTCTACCTGGACACCATGGATCTGGTCGACACCGCAGTCGCGGTGGCCATCCTGATCGCGGCGGGCGGGCTGATGGTCGCGCTGGTCGAGGGGATCGTCGCCCGTCGACGTGCGTACGCCGCGTTGGTCGCCACCGGGGTGCCCCGCGCCACGCTGAGCCGCTCGGTGGCCTGGCAGGCGTTGGCGCCGGCCGTGCCGGCGATCCTGCTCGCGCTCACAGTGGGCACGCTGCTCGGTCGTGGGCTCTTTCCCGGAGCCGTGGCGGGTGTGTCGTCGATGGAGTCCTGCACCGCCACGGCGGCGCTCTGTGCCGATCCGGCCACCCGCGGGCAGTACACCCAGATCGTCCACCTACCCGAGGTCCAGCGGGTTCCTGCCGTACCCCTGGAGCACCTGGCCTGGCTCGGTGCCGGCGCGTTGGTAGCGGTGCTGGTGACGGTCGGTGTCGGCCTGCTCTTCCTGCGCTCCAGCACCGCCCTGGACGAGCTGCGCACGACCTGAACCGAGGGCGGGCCAGGTCAGGCGCCGAGCAGGCCGGAGGAGAGTGCGATGAGGGTGCCGACCACTGCCGAACAGCAGCAGACCAGCAGGCCGGCGACCACCGCGAGGATCAGCCAGACCCGGCGGTCCCGCGCCACCGCTGCCACGCTCGGTCGGCGGACGTCCTCGGCGGCTCCGCCGTCACCATCCGTAGCCCCGGTCACAGCGGAAGTCTAGGCCGGGACATCGGCCGCGACCTGGAAAGGCCAGGCCGCGCGTGAACGACCCGGCCATGATCGCGCCCGATCACGGAAGTAGTTGCCTCCCCGAGCCGCCGAGGGGACTACTCCCACCACCGAGCGCGATCATGTCGACCCGACGGGTCAGGCGTGGCCGATGCGGTCCAGGATCCAGGCGTTGATGAACGCCTCCTCGCGCCACGAGTCGTAGCGACCGCTCGGGCCGCCGTGCCCGGCACCCATCTCGGTCTTCAGCAGGTAGTCGCCGCTCGGGGCCACCGCCCGCAGCCGGGCGATCCACTTCGCCGGCTCCGAATAGAGCACCCGGGTGTCATTGAGGCTGGTCACCGCGAGGATCGCGGGATAGTCCACGGCGGCCACGTTCTCGTACGGCGTGTAGGACTTCATGTACGCGTACACCTCGGGGTCGTCGAGAGGGTTGCCCCACTCCTCCCACTCGGTGACGGTCAGCGGCAGCGACGGGTCGAGGATCGACGTGAGCGCGTCCACGAACGGCACCTGCGCCACGATCCCGGTGAACGCGTCCGGCGCGAGGTTGGCCACCGCGCCCATCAGCAGGCCACCGGCCGAGGCACCTCGGGCGACCAACCGGTCGCTGGCAGTCCAGCCTGCCTTGACGAGATGCTGGGCGCACGCCACGAAGTCGGTGAAGGTGTTCTTCTTGGCCAGCAGCTTGCCCTGGTCGTACCACCGTCGGCCCAGCTCACCGCCGCCCCGGATGTGCGCCACAGCGAAGACAACGCCCCGGTCCAGCAGGGACAGTCGGGCCACCGAGAACCACGGGTCCATGCTGGCCTCGTACGAGCCGTAGCCGTACAGCTCGCAGGGCGCCGAACCGTCCCTTGGGGTGCCCACGCGGCAGACAAGTGAGATCGGCACCCGGGTGCCGTCGTCGGCGAGCGCCCAGTCGCGGTGCTGCTCGTACTCGGCCGGGTCGTACGGTCGCCCGTCCGGCCCGGGCAGCACGGGCTTCTGCTTGAGCAGCACCATCTGCCGGGTGACCAGGTCGTAGTCGTACACCGAGTCGGGGGTGATCAGCGAGGAGTAGCGCAACCGGACCTGGCCGGTGCGGTACTCCGGGTTGGCGTCCAACCCGACGCTGTACAGCGGCTCGGGGAAGTCGATGTCGTACCCGTCGTCACTGCCCACCGGCAGCACCCGCAGCCCGGTGAGCCCGTCGGTGCGCAGCGACACCACCAGGTGGTTCGCGAAGGCGTCGACGGCCTCCAGCCGGGTTCCGGGGGTGTGCTCGATCAACGGCACCCAGTCGCCCGGTACGTCCGCCGAGGTGAACGCCAGCGCGAAGTCCTCAGCGCCGTCGTTGTGCAGGATCAGGAAGCGGTGGCCGTGGTGCTCCACAGTGTATTCGACGCCCTGCCGGCGGGCGGCGATCACGGCCGGCGCGCCGGTCGGGTTGCCGGCGGGGATCACCAGCACCTCGCTGGTCACCTTGCTGTGCACGTCGATGAGGATGAACTTCTCCGACCGGGTCAGCTCCACCCCCACCCAGAACCGCTCGTCGTCCTCCTGGTGGACCACCACGTCGTCGGCGGCCGCCGAGCCGATGGTGTGCCGCCAGACGCGGTTCGGCCGCCAGGCGTCGTCCACCGTCACGTAGAACAGCACCGAGGCGTCCGACGACCAGGCGGTGCCGTAGAACGTGTCCGGCACCTCGTCCGGCAGCAGCTCGCCGGTGGTCAGGTCCTTCACCCGCAGGGTGAAGCGCTCGTCACCGGAGAAGTCGGTGGAGTAGGCCAGCCAGCGACCGTCCGGGCTGACGTCGAACGCGCCGAGCGAGAAGAAGTCGTGCCCCTCGGCCAGCAGGTTGCCGTCGAGCAGCACCTCCTCGCCGTCGAGCGGGGCGCCGTCGGTGCTGACCGGCGGGTCGGTCTCACCGTCGCGGACCGCCCGGCGGCACTGCACCCCGTACTGCTGCCCCTCGACCGTGCGGGTGTAGTACCAGTGTCCGCCCTTGCGGGTCGGCACGGACAGGTCGGTCTCCTGGGTGCGTCGGCGAGTCTCCTCGAACAGGTCGGCGCGCAGGTCGGCCAGGTGTGCCGTACGCGCGTCGGTGTACTCGTTCTCGGCGGTCAGGTAGGCGATCGTCTCCGGGTCGTCCTTGGCGGCGAGCCAGGCGTACTCGTCGACGACTGTGTCGCCGTGGTGGGTGCGCTCGCTGGGCACCCGCTTCGCCGCGGGCGGGGCAGTCTCGGTGGTCACGGCGGCCACGTTACCGGCCGGCAGGCGCAGCGCGCCGGACCAGCGGCATCCCGATACTCCCCACCACGTCTTTCGAACACATGTACGATAGCCGGCATGGCGGCAGCAGCGAGTTCCCTCGGCCGGTCCGGAGCCCTCGAGATCACCCGGCGGTTGGCGGCGATCTGCGGTCCACCGTTCTCCCGGCTGGCCGGGCCCGCCGACGAGGTGGCGGGGCGACCGGCGCGCTGGGTGGCCGTCCCGGGCGGCCCACACGCCGCCGCCGAGGTGCTGCGACTGGCCGCCGTGCACGATCTGGCGGTGGTGCCCCGAGGTGCGGGCACGAAGATCGACTGGGGTGCCGCCCCCGTTCAGGTCGACATCCTGCTCGACACCGGCCGGCTGGCCGGCATCGGTCACGAGCCGGTCGATCCACTGGTGACCGACGTGGGGGCCGGCACCCCACTGCGGGCGGTGCAGGCCACCCTGGAGCGCACCGGGCAGCGGCTCGCGATGGACGCCCCCTCGCCCGGCGCGACAGTGGGCGGCGTGCTCGCCGCCGGCGAGGCCGGCCCGCTGCGCCACCGCCACGGCAGCCCCTGCGACCAACTGCTCGGTGTGCGTTACCTCGCCGCCGACGGCGAGTTGATCAGCGTCGGCGGTGGCGCGCCCGGGCTCGACCTGGCCCGCCTGCTCTGCGGCTCCCAGGGCGCGCTCGGCGTGCTGGTGTCGGCGAGCCTGCGGGTGCAGCCGGTGCCGGCGAGCAGGCTCTGGGTGTCCCGCCCGGTGTGGACGCCGTTGGAGGTGCACGACCTGGTCCGGACGATCCTCGCCGCTCGGCTGGAGCCGTCGGCCATCGAGCTGGACCTGCCCGGAGGCACCCCCCGCCCCCGTACGCCGTACCCGCCCGGTCACCCGGCGGCCACCGCTCGGGAACGTCATCCGTCGATGTCCGGCCGGGCCGGTGCCCCGTCCCGGGCCGGCAGCCTGGTGGTCCTTCTGGAAGGTGGCCCCGCCGACGTCACCGAGCGCGCCGAGCGGCTGGTCGGTCTGCTGCACGGGGAGGCGACGATCGCCCACTCCGCGCCGACGTGGTGGCGGCGCTACCCGTTCGCGCCCGGTGACACGGCGCTGCGCTTGGAGGTGCCGATCGGCGACCTGCACGCCGCCGTCTACGCGCTACGCGACGCGGCCGGAGCGCCGGTGCCGGTGCGCGGGTCCGCCGGGCTGGGCGTGGTGCACGCGGCACTGCCCGGGGCGCTGGCGGCCGATCGGGTGGCGTCCATCCTGGCCGCCGTGCGCGGGGTGCTGCTGGCCCGGGAGGGCCGCTGCGTGGTGGTCTCCGCTCCGGCGGCGGTCCGTCAGGCGGTCGACCTCTGGGGCGAGCTGGCCGGCCTGGCCCAGCTGCGGGCCGCGAAGCGGCACCTGGATCCGGAGCACCGGCTCGCGCCCGGGCGACTCCCCGGCGGCCTGTGAGGCCGGGCCGGCATTGTGAGCCGTCGGCCGGGCCGGTGCGGCTCGGCCGAGATCAGTCCATCCACCACCGGTGCATGTCCAGCAGCGGCGGGGTGAAACGGGTCACCAGCACCAGCAGACCGCCTATTGCGCCGGCAAGCAGCAGTGACCGGGTCGCCCGGGGTAGGGCAGCGCGCTCCCGGGCGGCCAACGCCACAGCGACGATCGCCAACGGCAGCGCGAGCACCGCACCCACCACATAGAGCATCCCGACCACGGCATAGAGCCAGAGGAACGGGTTCAGCCCAGCCATCCCGAACGGGATCATGTCCTTCGGGTCGTAAGCGCCGGTCAGCATCTCGGTCGGGCCGACGCCGGCGCTCGTCATCCGACCGACGTAGAGCAGCAGCACGGCGAAAAACTCGCCGATGGTGGCGAACTGCGCGACGATCAGGGCCCGGACCGCCGGCCGGGAGTACGACGTGACCTGCGCGACGCTCGTCATGGCCGTCAATCTACCGAGTGCACCCGGCAGCCGGGGGCCGCGCTGCGGTCAGGGCGCGTCGTTGCGGAGCACCAGAATGGCGATGTCGTCCCGGGGCGGCTCGACCGAGAAGTTGATCGCTGCGGCGCGCAGCCGGGCGGCCACCACGTCGGCCGAGTATCCGGCCAGGGGCGCTGCGGCGTCCCGCAGTCGGTCGGTGCCGAACAACTCCCGGCCGCGCCGCCGCTCGGTGACGCCATCGGTGTAGAAGATCAGCGCATCGCCTGGCGCGAGCGTGATCTCCGCCGTCGGCGAGGTGATCGTGTCGAGCAGGCCGAGCGCGGTGCCGCCGGTGCCGACGAACTCGGCGCCGCCAGCCGCGGCGAGCAGCACCGGTCGGTCGTGCCCGGCGAGGTGCAGCGAGACGTCCAACTGGTCACCCTCGCCCTGCCCGACCGCTGCCAGCGCCAGCGTGCAGTAGCGACCGCCACCGCGCTCGACAAGTGTCTCGTTGAGCCGCGCCAGCGCCTCCGGTAACGGTTTGCCGTCGCCGACCAGCACCCGGATCACGTCCCGGACCAGCCCGGTCACCGCGGCGGCCTGGACACCCTTGCCCGAGACGTCACCGATCACCACCAGCCAGCGCCCGTCGGGCAGCGGCACCACGTCGTAGAAGTCGCCGCCCACCTCGGCGTCGTCGCCGGTCGGGACGTACTCGGCGGCGAAACCGATCCCGTCCACCAGCGGCAGCACCGGCGGCAGCAGGGACTGCTGGAGCGTCTGCGCCACCCGACGGCGTTCGGCGTGGATCCGGGCGTTCTCGATGGCCAGCGCGGCCCGCCGGGCCACGTCCTCCAACACTGCCACCTCGTCCGGGTCGTGCCGGTGCCGCTGGTGCCGCCCCACCGCCAGGGTCCCGAGCCGCTGCCCGCGGGCGATCAGCGGGACGGCGAACCCCTCCATCGGCCCGCCCAGGGGGATCTGCGCCGCGTTGCGGGACGCCTCGCGCAGGCGGGCCTGGATCGAGTCGGGCCCGGTCTCCGCCAGCACCTTGTGCAACTGCGGAAGCATCGACTCGTCGGCGTGGCTGGCCGCTGCCAGCCGGAGCCGACCCCACTCGTCGGTGGTGTGCACCGCGCACCACTGGCCGAGTCGCGGCACCACCAACTGCGGCACCAGCGCCATGGTCAGGTCGACGTCGAGCGACTGGGCCAGCAGTTCGCTCGCCTCGGCAAGGAACGTCAGCCACACCTGCCGGCGGACGTCGGCCCGGCGCAGCCGGTCGTTCTCCAGGTGCAGCGACAGCCGCTCGGCGGTGAGCACCGCCAACGGTTGGGCGTACGCCGACGGCGCCGCGTCCAACTCCAACTCCCCGGCGTACGGGCGGTGCACGGTCAGTGGCACCCGGAGCAGGTCGCTGCCGGGGCGGGGCGGCCGACCGAAGCGGGCCAGAACCTGGCGGCCCTGCCCGTCGCCCCGGTCCAGGCGGATCGTGCCGCCGGCTGCGCCCACCATCTCGGCGACCCGGCTGAGCAGGCTTGTGGCGAAGTCGGGCAGCGGGTCGTCTCCGTACAGGTCGGGGGTGGTCTGCATGAGTTCGCTCATCGCGCTGGCGCTCGGCGCGGACCCGTCGGTGCTCGTCCGGGGGCCGGCGTTGGCCGGTGTCGATTCGCCGATGCTCCCCCCGGAGGGCGGGTCGGCGCCGGGGCGGTCCAGCCGGAACCAGACGCCCTTTCCGGTGGGCAGGTACGTGGTGCCCCAGCGGCTGGCGAAGTGGTCGACCAGCAACAGGCCCCGGCCCCGCACGGAGACCTCGTTGATCTCGGTGGAGTCGTTGCGGTCGCCGACGGTCAGCTCGTCGCCGGAACCGGGGGCGAAGTCGGAGACGGTGACGGTCAGCCCGATCTCGTCCGCGACGACCTCGATGTCCAGTTCGGTGCGGGCGTGTTCGACGGCGTTTGTGGTCAGCTCGGTGGTGAGCAGCAGCGCCTCGTTGGCCAGCTCGTCCAGGTGTGACTCGGTCAACACGGAGCGGACCACGGCGCGGGCGGCGGCAGGCGTACGGCGGTCGGCGGGCAGCCGGACACGCCGGACGGCCCCGTCCCGGGCCCCGGCCGTCGCGGCCCCCGCCTCGGCTGACACCCCCGTATCCTCCACCGTCCCCCTGCCGGGTGCCAAGCCGATCACCAATCGCGGGCTGTCGCGTCGGTCAGCGGCACCGGCGGCAGCGAGCGGGTTGACGCGTCGAAACGACCGGTGCGGGAGCCGGGCGAGGTTTGCGGCGAGCCGTGCCGGCTCGACGCCGATCGGGCGGGTCGACGCGCGATCGATGCCACCTGGCGGGTCGCGCACCCTGGCACCACGGCGCGCGCGGGCACAATATGGGGTGCCGGTGTGTCCGCACGGACCGGCGCCCCCCGAGTTGAGCGAGGAATGATGACCACGTCGAAGCAGTCGGTGGCGGATCCGTCCGCGCCCGACAACGAGGCGCTCCTCGGTGAGTTGGCCGAGGCACTGCGACGGATCGGGCGCGGCGACCTGAAGGTCCGGCTTCCCCGCCGGGCCGGCGCGGCCGGTGAGGTGGCGGACGCCTTCAACGAGGTGGTCTCGCTCCAGGAGCGGCAGTACCTGGACCTGCGGCGGATCAGCCGGATCGTCGGTCGTGACGGCCGGCTCACCGAGCGGCTCGACGACGAGGGGCTGGACGGCTCCTGGGCGGAGGGGCAGCGGGCGATCAACTCGCTGATCGACGACCTGGGTCGACCGACCACCGAGATCGCCCGGGTGATCGTGGCGGTCGCCGACGGTGACCTGTCCCAGCACATGGCGTTGGAGATCGACGGCCGGCCGCTGCGCGGTGAGTACCTGCGCATCGGGCGGACCGTGAACACGATGGTGGACCAGCTGTCGTCGTTCTCGAACGAGGTGACCCGGGTGGCCCGTGAGGTGGGCACCGAGGGCAAGTTGGGTGGCCAGGCCGACGTGCGGGGCGTCGCCGGCACCTGGAAGGACCTCACCGACTCGGTGAACACCATGGCGTCGAACCTGACCGGCCAGGTGCGGTCGATCTCGCAGGTGGCGACGGCGGTGGCCAAGGGTGACCTGTCGCAGAAGATCACGGTCGGCGCGCGTGGTGAGGTGGCCGAGCTGGCCGCCACGATGAACTACCTCACCGACACGCTGCGGCTCTTCGCCGAGCAGGTAACCCGGGTGGCCCGCGAGGTGGGCACCGAGGGCAAGTTGGGCGGCCAGGCCGAGGTGCCGAACGTGGCAGGCACCTGGAAGGACCTGACCGACAGCGTCAACTCGATGGCGTCGAACCTGACCGCCCAGGTCCGTAACATCGCGCAGGTCTCCACTGCGGTGGCGCGCGGCGACCTGTCGCAGAAGATCACGGTGGCGGCGCAGGGCGAGATCCTGGAACTGAAGGACACCGTCAACACGATGGTGGACCAGTTGTCGTCGTTCGCCGATGAGGTGACCCGGGTGGCCCGTGAGGTGGGCATCGAGGGCAAGTTGGGCGGTCAGGCCCAGGTGCGCGGCGTCTCCGGCACCTGGCGGGACCTCACCGAGAACGTCAACCAGTTGGCCGGCAACCTGACCAGCCAGGTCCGCAACATCTCCCAGGTCTCCACGGCCGTGGCGAAGGGCGACCTGTCGCAGAAGATCACCGTGGACGCCCAGGGCGAGATCCTGGAGCTGAAGAACACCGTCAACACGATGGTGGACCAGTTGTCGTCGTTCGCCGACGAGGTGACCCGGGTGGCCCGTGAGGTGGGCACCGAGGGCAATCTGGGCGGTCAGGCGCAGGTGAAGGGCGTTTCCGGCACCTGGCGGGACCTGACTGACAACGTGAACTCGATGGCGTCGAACCTGACCAGCCAGGTCCGCAACATCGCCTCGGTGACGACGGCGGTGGCGAAGGGTGACCTGTCGCAGAAGATCACCGTGGACGCGCGGGGCGAGATCCTGGAGCTGAAGTCGACTGTCAACACGATGGTGGACCAGTTGTCGTCGTTCGCCGACGAGGTGACCCGGGTTGCGCGTGAGGTGGGCACCGAGGGCAAGTTGGGCGGCCAGGCACAGGTACGCGGGGTCGCCGGCACCTGGCGGGACCTGACCGACAACGTGAACTCGATGGCGTCGAACCTGACCGCCCAGGTCCGCAACATCGCCCAGGTCTCCACGGCGGTGGCGAAGGGTGACCTGTCGCAGAAGATCACCGTGGACGCGCGGGGCGAGATCCTGGAGCTGAAGTCGACTGTCAACACGATGGTGGACCAGTTGTCGTCGTTCGCCGACGAGGTGACCCGGGTCGCGCGTGAGGTGGGCACCGAGGGCAAGCTCGGCGGTCAGGCGCAGGTGAAGGGCGTCTCCGGCACCTGGCGCGACCTCACCGACAACGTCAACTCGATGGCGTCGAACCTGACCAGCCAGGTCCGCAACATCGCCTCGGTGACGACGGCGGTGGCGAAGGGTGACCTGTCGCAGAAGATCACCGTGGATGCCCAGGGCGAGATCCTGGAGCTGAAGTCGACAGTCAACACGATGGTCGACCAGCTCTCGTCGTTCGCCGACGAGGTGACCCGGGTGGCCCGCGAGGTCGGTATCGAGGGCAAGCTCGGCGGTCAGGCGCAGGTGAAGGGCGTCTCCGGCACCTGGCGCGACCTCACCGAGAACGTCAACCAGCTCGCCTCGACGCTGACCACGCAGTTGCGGGCCATCGCCCAGGTGTCCACCTCGGTGACCCGGGGCGACCTGACCCAGCGGATCGCGGTCAAGGCGCAGGGCGAGGTCGCCGAGCTGAAGGACAACATCAACCAGATGATCGTCACCCTCCGGGAGACGACGAAGAAGAACGCCGAGCAGGGCTGGCTGGACTCCAACCTCGCCCGCATCGGCGGCCTGTTGCAGGGCCAGCGCGACCTCGGCGAGGTCTGCCGCATGATCATGACGGAGGTGACTCCGCTGGTCGACGCCCAGCTCGGCGCCTTCTTCCTGGCAGACGACACTGACGGCAGCATGCGGCTGCGGCTGACCTCCTCGTACGGGTACGTGGCACGGGGGCACGACGTCACCTTCGGGCCGGGTGAGGGGCTGGTCGGGCAGACCGCGCTCTCCCGTCGCACGATCCGGGTCAGCGCCTCCCCGAACAGTCGACTCACCCTGCGGTCCGGCCTGGCCGAGACACCCCCGTCCGACCTGGTGGTGCTCCCCGTCCTGTTCGAGGGCGAGCTGCTCGGGGTGATCGAGTTCGCCAGTGTGTCGGCCTTCTCCGAACTGCACCTGTCGTTCCTGGAGCGGTTGGTGCTCACCATCGGCATCGCTGTCAACACCATCCAGGCCAACCGGCGTACGGAGGAGCTGCTGGCCCAGTCGCAGCGGCTGGCGCACGAGATGCAGGAGCAGTCGGCGGAGTTGCAGCGCACCAACGCCGAGCTGGAGGAGAAGGCCACTCTGCTGTCCGAGCAGAAGGGCAACATCGAGACGAAGAACCGGGAGATCGAGCTGGCGCGGCTGGGCCTGGAGGAGAAGGCGCAGCAGCTGACCCGGGCGTCGGCGTACAAGTCCGAGTTCCTGGCCAACATGAGCCACGAGCTGCGGACCCCGCTGAACTCGTTGCTGCTGCTGGCCCGTCTGCTGGCCGAGAACTCGGAGCAGAACCTCAGCCCGAAGCAGATCGAGTTCGCCCGGACCATCCACGGGTCCGGCTCCGACCTGCTGCGACTGATCGACGACATCCTCGACCTGTCCAAGATCGAGGCGGGCCGGATGGACGTCGAGCCGACCGAGATCCGCTTCACCGAGCTGCGCGGCTACGTGGAGCAGGCGTTCGCGCCGCAGGCCGAGGAGAAGAACCTGGACTTCCAGGTACGGGTGAGCAAGGATCTGCCGCCGGCGTTGGTGACCGACGCGCAGCGGTTGCAGCAGATCCTGCGCAACCTGCTCTCCAACGCTGTGAAGTTCACCGACAACGGTGCAGTGACGCTGCGGATCGCCCCGGCCGCGGAGAACGCGGTCTTCGACGTGCCGGCGCTGACGAACGCCCAGCAGGTGATCGCGTTCACCGTGATCGACACCGGGATCGGCATCTCCGACGACAAGCTGTCGATCATCTTCGAGGCGTTCCAGCAGGCCGACGGCACTACCAGTCGCCGGTACGGCGGCACCGGCCTGGGTCTGTCGATCAGCCGCGACCTGGCCCGACTGATCGGCGGCACCATCACCGTCTCGTCCGCGCCCGGTCAGGGCTCGACCTTCACCCTGTTCGTGCCGCAGGTGCTGGCCCCGGACGCGGTGGTAGCGCCGCAGACTCCGTCGCCGCAGCGCGCCGGGCTGCCGTCGTCGCTGCTGATGCCGCCGCTGGAACTGCTGCCGGAACGGCCGGAGGCACCGGCCACCCGTCAACTGGACGGCGCCACTGTGCTGATCGTGGACGACGACGTCCGCAACGTCTTCGCGTTGACCAGCGCGTTGGAGCTGCACGGGATGACCGTGCTGTACTCGGACAACGGGGCGGACGGTGTCCGTCTGCTGGCCGAGCATCCGGAGGTGGACATCGTGCTGATGGACGCCATGATGCCCGACCAGGACGGTTACGAGACCACCCGCCAGATTCGCCGCAACCACCGGTTCGCCGACCTTCCGGTGGTCTTCCTGACCGCGAAGGCGATGCCGGGTGACCGTGAGTCGGCGCTCGCTGCCGGGGGCAGCGACTACATCACCAAGCCGGTCGACCTGGACGACCTGATCGAACTGATGTCGTCCTGGATCAACGGCAGCCGGACCGAGGAGACTTCGTGACCCAGATGGCCAAAGCGCTGCTCGTGGACGACCGGCGGCAGAACCTGACGGCCCTGGAGGCGATCCTTCAGGGTCTGCCGGTCCAGTCCGTGGCGGTGGAGAGTGGCGAGGCGGCGCTCAAGCAACTGCTGGTGGACGACTTCGCGGTGATCCTGTTGGACGCGCAGATGCCGGACATGGACGGCTTCGAGACGGCAAGCCACATCAAGCGCCGCGAGCGGACCCGGCACGTGCCGATCATCTTCCTCACCGCCGCCGACCGGGACGCCCAGCTCGCCCTTCGGGGTTACCAGGTGGGGGCTGTGGACTACCTCACCAAGCCGTTCGACCCGTGGGTGCTCAGGGCCAAGGTGTCGGTATTCGTCGAGCTGTGGGTGAAGACCCGGCAGCTCGCCACCCAGTCGGATCTGGTCCGGGAGCGCGACACGCAGTGGCGGCGGCTCACCGACGCTGTCGACGAGGCGACCGCCCAGCTCCGGTCGGACGACCCGGAGGTCCGCGACCGGGCGGTACGGCTGCTCGAACAGGCCCGCTGGGGCAACACCGCCTGACGGCGGCGGGGCGACTCAGCCGGTGGGCTGGTCGTTGCGGATCATCAGGGCGCTGCGCAGGCCGGTGA
The DNA here is from genome assembly GCF_040649935.1 of Micromonospora sp. NPDC048842. Classification (NCBI taxonomy): domain Bacteria; kingdom Bacillati; phylum Actinomycetota; class Actinomycetes; order Micromonosporales; family Micromonosporaceae; genus Micromonospora; species Micromonospora sp. NPDC048842. The sequence goes on from NZ_JBEZGK010000002.1 coordinate 513,715, forward strand.
TGTCCAGCACGCGGATCAGGAAGTCGCCCACGTGCGTCAGCATCAGCAGGCTCTGCGCGTGGCTGGCCTTGCGGCTGAGCACGACCAGGGTGCCCAGGCCCTGCGAGTCGCAGAAGGTGACGCCGCCGAGGTCGAGCACGATCTTCGGCGGCGGGTCGGCCAGCACCTCGTTGACGACGGTGGAGAGCTGGGCCGCCGTGAGCATGTCGATCTCACCGGCCAGGCGCAAGACTGCTTCGTCGCCTGTCCGGTGTAGCGTGATGGACAGTTCGGCACGATCCACCCGCTCAGCCTAGCGCGATCCGACCGACCTGGCCTGTCGAGGCCGCGAGCCGTCGCCGTCCAGGCCACGAAGCCCCCCGTGTCGGCGCTGCTGACCGGCGCGAGTCACAGGTGAGCCGGGTAACCCCGCCACGGGGTGGCTGCTGGTTGACCGTCCGGCGCTGTCACAATGGCGGCATCGTGACCGACATCTTTCCCGCCGGATCCGGCCGCTACCCAGCCGATGCGCCGGCCTCCGAGGCCCTGTTCGACCGCGCCCGCGCCATCGTGCCGGGCGGGGTGAACTCCCCTGTGCGCGCCTTCCAGGCGGTCGGCGGCACCCCGCGTTTCATGGTCCGTGGTGAGGGCCCGTGGCTGTACGACGCCGACGGTCGCCGCTACGTCGACCTGGTCTGCTCCTGGGGTCCGCTGATCCTCGGGCACGCCCACCCGGAGGTGGTGGAGGCCGTCCAGGCCGCCGCCGCCCGGGGTACCAGCTTCGGCACGCCCACCCCCGGTGAGGTGGAGTTGGCAGCCGAGCTCGTCGACCGGACCCCGATGGAGCAGGTCCGGCTGGTCAACTCCGGCACCGAGGCGACAATGTCGGCGATCCGGCTGGCCCGTGGCTTCACCGGCCGTTCGAAGATCGTCAAGTTCGCGGGCTGCTACCACGGCCACGTCGACGCGCTGCTCGCCGCCGCCGGCTCCGGCGTGGCCACCCTGGGCCTGCCCGACTCGCCCGGCGTGACCGGCGCGGCGGCCAGCGAGACGATAGTGCTTCCGTACAACGACATCCGGGCCGTCGAGGAGGCGTTCGCCGCCGAGGGCCAGCACATCGCCGCGGTGATCACCGAGGCCGCCGCCGGCAACATGGGCGTGGTGGCCCCCCGCGACGGCTTCAACCAGCAGCTCGCCCGGATCGCGCACGCACACGGCGCCCTGCTCGTGGTGGACGAGGTGATGACCGGGTTCCGGGTCTCCCGCGCCGGGTGGCACGGCCTCGACGCCTCCGACGCCGACCTGTGGACGTACGGCAAGGTCATGGGTGGCGGCCTGCCCGCCGCGGCGTTCGGCGGGCGCGCGGACATCATGGCGCGGCTCGCGCCGGCCGGCCCGGTCTACCAGGCCGGCACTCTCTCCGGTAACCCGCTCGCCTGCGCCGCCGGCCTGGCGACCCTGCGGCTCGCCGACGACGCGCTGTACCAGCGCCTCGACGAGACGGCCGCCGTCGTGGGCAAGCTGGCGTCCGACGCGTTGGCCGCCGCCGGGGTCCCACACCGGCTGTCGTACGCGGGCAGCATGTTCTCGGTCTTCTTCACCGACGCCGACGTGGTCGACTACGACAGCGCGCGCACCCAGCAGGTGCCGGCGTTCAAGGCGTTCTTCCACGCGATGCTCGCCGCCGGCGTCTATCTGCCGCCGAGCGCGTTCGAGTCGTGGTTCGTGTCGGCGGCGCTCGACGACGCCGCTCTGGAACACATCGCCGACGCGCTGCCGACGGCGGCGAACGCGGCGGCAGCGGCCGGTCACGGGGGGTAGAAAAACCTTGAGTAAGACGGTGGTGCACGTGCTTCGGCACGGCGAGGTGTACAACCCCGACCAGATCCTCTACGGCCGGCTGCCCGGCTTCCGCCTCTCCGAGTTGGGTGTGCAGATGGCCAAGGCCGCCGCGCAGGGCCTGGCCGAGCGGGAGATCGTGCACGTGGTGGCCAGCCCGCTGGAGCGCGCCCAGCAGACCGCCGAACCGATCGCCGCCCAGTTCGGGCTGCCGGTCGGGGTGGACGAGCGGCTGATCGAGAGCGCCAACTGGTTCGAGGGCAAGAAGGTCTCCCCGGGTGACGGGTCGTTCCGCGATCCGCGCAACTGGTGGGTGCTGCGCGACCCGGTGACCCCGTCCTGGGGTGAGGCGTACCGGGTGATCGCCGAGCGGATGTTCGCCGCCGTGCAGGCCGCCCGGGTCGCCGCCGAGGGACGCGAGGCGGTGCTGGTGTCGCACCAGCTCCCGATCTGGACGTTGCGCCGTCACGTCGAGCGCAAGCGGCTCTGGCACGACCCGCGCAAGCGGCAGTGCGGGCTGGCGAGCCTCACCTCGTTCCACTTCGACGACGCGAAGGTGGTGGGCATCGGCTACAGCGAGCCGGCCGCGCACCTGATCGCTCTCTCCGCGACAGCCCGGACGGCCAAGGGGGCCTGATGAACGCCCGGAGGTGGACCGCCGGTCTGCTCGCCACCGTCGCCGCGGTGGCGCTGGTCGGCTGCACGTCGTCGAAGGCGCAGGAGAAGACCTGCACGACCACCACCGACGGGATCTTCGAGTGCGCACCGGACCAGCGCTCCGCACCACCGAAGCTCGCCGGTGAGCTGCTTCTCGGCGGCACCTATGACGTCAGCGAGGCTCGCGGTCAGGTGGTGGTGGTCAACTTCTGGGGCTCCTGGTGCGCGCCGTGCCGCGCCGAGGCCGACGATCTGGAAGCCGTCTACCAGGCCACCAAGGGTTCCGGGGTGAACTTCCTCGGCATCAACGTCCAGGATTCGCGGGACAAGGCCAAGGCGTTCGAGAAGGGCCGGGTCACCTATCCGAGCCTGTTCGACCCGTCAAGCAAGACGGCACTCGCCCTGGACATCCCGCCGAACAGCGTGCCGGCGACTGTGGTGCTCGACCGGGACGGCCGGATCGCGGCGGTGATCCGGGCCGCCGTCAAGCAGGAGGGCCTGCAACCGATCGTCGAACGGGTCGCCGCCGAGAAGTCAGCGCCGAACTGATGGGCGAGACCTTCGAGCAACTGGCCCTCAACGGGCCGCTGCTGCTCGCCATCGGCGCGGCGGCGCTCGCCGGCCTGGTCAGCTTCCTCTCCCCGTGCGTGCTTCCGCTCGTCCCCGGTTACCTGTCGTACGTGACCGGCCTGGCCGGCGCCGACCTGGAGGGCCGACGGCCGGAAGCCGATCCCGTGCCGGGCAGCGGGGGTGTCGCGGTCAAGGAGCGGGTCGCGCGAGTCGGCGCGGTCAAGGGTCGGGTGCTCGCCGGGACGCTGCTCTTCATCGGCGGCTTCACAGTCGTCTTCGTGGCCACCGCGATCCTCTTCGCCAGCATCGGCCGGGTGTTCTTCGACTACAAGCGCGAGTTGCAGATCGGCGTCGGCGTGCTGGTCATCGTGGCGGGGCTGAGCTACCTCGGGATGATCCCGGCCCTGCAACGGGAGTTCCGGATCTCCCGCTTGCCGTCGGCCGGGCTGCTCGGCGCACCGGTCTTCGGGGCTGTCTTCGCGCTCAGTTGGGTGCCCTGCACCGGCCCCACGCTCGGCGCGGTGATGGGCATGGCCACCGCCAGCGGCCAGAGCGACCGCGCCGTGGTGCTCGCCGTGGCGTACTGCCTCGGGTTGGGGATACCGTTCATCGTCTTCGGGCTGGGCTTCGAACGCCTGCTCGGGGTCTTCCGCGCCGTCCGGCGCAACAGCCGCTGGGTCACCCGGGTCGGCGGCGCTCTGCTCATTTTGATCGGCCTGGCCCTGGTCACCGGCGGATGGCAGAGCTTCGTGATCTGGTTGCAGACCACCGTCGGGGTGGGCGAGGTGAGCATCTGATGACGGTCGTCGACGACCGACCGGAGACCGTGGCGCCCGCGCCACGCCGCCGGCCGAACCGGCTGCTGGCCCTGCTGCGCAACTCGTGGCGGCAGCTCACCAGCATGCGTACGGCGCTGATCCTGCTCTTCCTGCTCGCGATCGCCGCCATTCCCGGCTCGGTGCTGCCGCAGCGCGGGATCAGCCCGGAGAAGGTCAACGAGTACTTCGTCGACCACCCGGACTGGGCCCCGCGACTGGACCGGATCGGCGCGTTCGAGGTCTTCGGGTCGGTCTGGTTCTCCGCGATCTACCTGCTGCTGTTCACCTCCCTGATCGGCTGCATCACGCCCCGGCTGCGCGACCACGTCCGCACACTGCGGTCCCGTCCGCCGGCCGCGCCGAAGCGGATGGCACGGCTGCCGCAGCACACGGTGCTGCCCGCACCGCCCGGTGGGGCGGCGGCGATCGCCGAGGCGCTGCGCAAGCGCCGCTGGCGCGTCGAGGTGCGCGGCGACGAGGTCTCCGCCGAGAAGGGCTATCTCAAGGAGACCGGCAACCTGCTGTTCCACACCTCGCTCATCGCGGTGCTGATCGGGGTGGCGCTCGGCTCCTGGTACGGCTGGAGCGGCAACCGGCTGCTGGTGGCCGGCGCGGACAACGCGTTCTGCAACACCCGCCAGCAGTACGCCGAGGCGAAGCTCGGCCCTCAGGTGGACAGCGCCGACCTGCCCGGCTTCTGCCTGCGGCTGGACGACTTCGAGGCCCGGTTCCTGGCGTCCGGCCAGCCGGAGTTCTTCAACGCCACGGTCACCGTCGACGGCCCGGACGAGCCGACCCGCAGCGCCGACTTCTCGGTGAACTCGCCGCTGCGCCTCAACGACGCGAGCGTCTACCTGCTCGGCCACGGGTACGCGCCGGTGATCCGCTACACCGACCGGTTCGGCAACAGCCAGATCAGTGACGAGCCGTTCCTGACCACCGGCGACATGGGCCTGACCAGCGAGGGGCTGGCGGCCTTCCCGGACGCGAACGTGGACCCGGCGACCGGCCAGCGCGCACCGGATCTGCAGATGGCGTTCACAGGCATCTACCTGCCCACAGCGCCCGAGCAGGCGCCGTTCGTCCGCTCGCAGTACCCGACCGAGCGCAACCCGGCGCTGAACCTGGTCGCCTACCGGGGCAACCTCGGCCTGGACGCCGGTATCCCCGGCTCGGTCTACCAACTCGACCAGCGGCAGGTGCGGGCCGGCAAGGTCAAGGAGGTCGGCACCAAACTGCTCCGCAAGGGCGAGACCTGGAAGCTGGACGACGGCACGACAGTCGAGTTCCTGGGCACCGAGCGGTACGTCACCCTCTCCATCCGGCACGATCCCGGCTCGACGATGCTGTTGGTCAGTTGCGGCGTCCTGCTGGTCGGGTTGATGGGTTCCCTGTTCGGGAAGCGCCGCCGGGTGTTCTTCCGGGTGGCGCCGGCCGACCCCGGGGAAGGATCTCCGACGAGCGGTAGTAGCTTGATGGAGGTCGGTGGGTTGCCGCGTACCGACTATCCAGGGTTCGCCGACGAGTTCACCCAGCTCGTCGCCGCCGTCAGCGGTGCCGAACGGCCTGAAGCTGACTCCGCTGACCGGGCCGGCGTGCGAGAAGGAGCCGAGTGATGTCCGCACTCTCCGACAATCTGGTGACCTTCGCGATCCTGGCCTACCTGGTCGCGATGATCGGCCACGCCGTCGAGTACGCGCTGGGCAACGTGCGTACCCGGGTCGCCACGGCGGCTCCGGTGCGCGAGCTGGTAGGTGCCGGCGGCGGTGTCGTCCCGACGCCGCCCGCGCCGGTCCCGTCGCCGCCCACCGGCGACCGCTCCGCCCGGCGGGCCCGGCTCGCCGGCCTGGTCGGGGTGGGTGCCACAGCGGTCGCCGCCGCGCTGCACCTGGCTGCGCTGGTCACCCGTGGGCTCGCCGCGGACCGGATGCCCTGGGGCAACATGTACGAGTTCGTGCTCACTGTGACGTTCATCGGGGTCGCCGCCTGGCTGGTGGTGCTCTGGAAGCGGCCATCGCTGCGCAAGCTCGGGCTCTTCCTCACCCTGGTGATGGTGCTGCTGGTCGCCACCGCCGAGCTGGTGCTGTACGTGCCGATCGTGCCGCTGGTGCCGGCGCTGAACTCGTACTGGTTCGTCATCCACGTCTCGACGATCGTCTTCGCGTCCGGCATCTTCCTGCTCGGTGTGGTGCCGGCGGTCGGCTTCCTGATGCGCAACGGGTACGAGCAGGGCAAGCGGAGCTTCCCGTACACCCTGGCCAAGCGGCTGCCCGGCGCCGCCGGCCTGGAGCGGCTGACCTTCGCGCTGCACGCCTTCGCGTTTCCGATCTTCACCTTCGCGGTGATCGCCGGTGCCATCTGGGCCGAGGCGGCCTGGGGGCGGCCGTGGGGCTGGGACCCGAAGGAGACCTGGGCGTTCATCTCCTGGGTGGTGTACGCCGGCTACCTGCACGCCCGCGCGACGCCCAGCGTGAAGCGCAACGTGGCCACCTGGATCGCGGTTCTCGGCTTCCTCACCATGCTGATGAACCTGTTCGGCGTGAACATCTTCTTCACCGGCCTGCACTCGTACGGCGGGTTGGACTGATCCTGGCAACGCGGTGCGGGCCGGTCACGGATTCGTCCGTGACCGGCCCGCGTCTACCGGGTGGGTCGCCAGGCCCGCAACGCCCGCTCGACCTGGATGGTGACCTGGTAGGACACCTCCGGTAGATCGGCCAGCTCGATCCGCTCACCGCGCATCGCCAGTTGGGCGTGCAGCTCCCGGGCGACGGCGTCGCGAAGCTCGACCAGCAGGGGCGACAACCCGTCCGGGTCGCCGACGACGTACGCGTCCGACATGAACCCACTCTGCTCCCGCGTCCCGCCGTTCGGCCAGGCACGGTGAGATGTGCCCGCCGGGCTTGACCCGGTCCTGATCGGCAATGTGGCGGTGTCCCGCGCCCGGTCGGCCGTTGATCCACTCGGCTTCCAGGAAGTCGGGGTGTCTGGCAGCCCGGGACACCGCGACTTCGCGAAACCCGAGTGGATCTTGTGGTTGCCGGCCACCCGGGTCGGGTCACAGCTCGCGTTACCCCGATATGCGCGTCACGGGGTGACGCAGCGTTGAGTGCTCGCTACCGTGCGGCGGACGGGTCGCCTGACCCGACAATCGCGGCGGAAGGTGGGGTGCGGTGACCACAGTGGTGTCCACGGCGGCGTTGATCCGGGAGCAGCTCCGGCGGTCGCGGCTCGCGGCCGGGCTGACTCAGGAGGAGTACGGCAAGCGGGCGCACTACTCGCCGTCCATGGTGTCGGCCGTCGAGCTGGGGCACACGGCGCCCAACGAGGCGTACCTGACCCGGGCCGACGAGGTGCTCGACACCGGTGGTCTGCTGACCTCGCTCCGCGACCTGGGTCGGCGCGACGGCGAGCCGGTCTGGTTCCGCCCCTGGCTGGAGGTCGAACGGGTCGCCACCCAACTTCGCTGCTTTGAGGCGACGATGATTCCCGGGCTGTTGCAGACCGCCGACTACGCCCGTGCGGTGTTCCGGCTCGACCTCGGGCTGACCGCCGACCGGGTGGAGGAGTTGGTGGCGGCCCGGCTGGAGCGGCAGACCATCCTCGACCGGGAGCACCCGCCGCAGCTCACCGCCGTGATCGACGAGGCCGCGTTGCAGCGTTTCGCGGAGGGCTGCGCCGGTGTGCTGGCCGAGCAACTGCGGCACCTGGTGGCGTGCGCCCGCCGCCCGCACATCAGGGTGCACGTGCTGCCGCAGGGCGTGGGCCTGCACGCCGGCCTCTTCGGGCCGTTCATTCTGGGCCGCACCGTCGACGGCAGTTGGCTCGGCTTCCTCGACAACCAGACCGGCGGCACCACGGTGGACGACATCTTCGAGGTGGCGACCCTGCTCGGAAGGTGGGAGAGTCTGCGCAGTGACGCGCTGCCCCGGCAGCAGTCGATCGACCTGCTCGAGGAGATCGTGAAGCCATGGATCTGACCGGAGCCCGCTGGCACAAGTCCACCCGGAGCGGCAACAACAGTGGCGCGTGCGTCGAGGTCGCCGACAACCTGGCCGGCCGGGTGCACGTCCGCGATTCCAAGGACCGCGACGGCGACCTGCTGACCTTCACCCCGGCCGCGTGGCGGGCCTTCGTCGAGCTGGCCCGCACCCACTGACCGAGCGCTGAACCGGGCAACCGCAGGCTGCACCGCATCCGCCGCGGGTCGCCTGGCAACCGTCACCTCGGCGACATGGCGTCGATCCGATCCACGACTCGCCACCGGCTCATGCCTGCGCAGCAACTGGGGTCAGCCGCCGAACCAGCCGGGCACGTCGAGTCGGAACCAGTTGGCCGAGGCCATCGCGCCGAGGTCGTCTTCCATCGCGGTGACCCGTTCCGGACCGAGCGTGTCGACCCACTGTGCCCGCAGCCGGTCGAAGATCTCGGCCGAGCGGCGTAGCCCGTCGGCGCCACGCGGGGTCACCCGGATCAGCCGCCGTCGGGCGTCGGAGGGGTCGTCGACCCGCTCCAGGTAACCGACGGCCACCAACCGGTCGACGGTCTTGCCCGCGGCCTGCTTGGAGATGCCCAGCCGCTGGCCCAGCTCGGTGGCGGTGGTGCCGTCCGCCCCAACCGCCTGGAGCACGAACCCGTGCAGCGGTCGCAGCTCCGGATGCCCCTCCCGGGCCAGCTCGGTGTGCAGGTCGTCGATCAGCGTCCGGAAGCCGGCCAACAGCAGTAGCGGTAGCGCGAAGCCGGGACGCGCGGGATCAGCGGTTGCCATGTTCGACAACCACGTTTACTATTCCGTCAACCACGTTGACTATCTTACCGTCCCCCGAACCAGGCTCTGGGAAGCAGGTAACCATGTCCGTCTTCACCGCCCACACCGCTGAGACCGCACCCGCCGCCGCCCGTCGGTCCATCGAGGGAGTGAGTGGCCGGTTCGGCTGGCTGCCCACCCCGGTGGCCCTGATGGCCGATTCGCCGCAGTTGCTCACCGGCTTCCTCACCGCCAGCACAGGCTTCGAGCAGACCGACCTCGCCCCGCTGGACCGGGAGGTGGTCATCCTGACGGTCTCCACCAGTCACGAATGCCATTTCTGCGTCGCCCTGCACACCGGCAAGCTCACCGGACTCGGCGCGACCCCCGAGCTGATCACCGCGCTGCGTGCCGGCTCGGTGCTGCCCGACCCGCGCCTGGAGGCGCTGCGCCGCTTCACGCTGGCCGTGCTCGACCACCGGGGCGCAGTGCCCGACGACGAGATGGACGACTTCCTGGCCGCCGGCTACCAGCCCCGGCACGCGCTGGACGTGGTGCTCGGCGTCGGCGCGTACACCATGTCCACATTCGCCAACCGACTCACCCGGGCGCCGCTCGACCCGCCACTGGCCGCCCACGCCTGGACGCCCGCCGCCTGACTGAGAACACCTGCGGACACCTGCTTCAGGCCGCGTGAAGGAAATCCCGCAGCAGGGCGAGCATCTCGTCCGGGCGCTCCTCGTACAGCCAGTGCCCGCAGTCCTGGATCACCTCGCCGCGGACCGTGTCGGCGTACCGCCGGACCTGCTCGGCGATCTGCCCGCCGAGGCTGGCCGCCGCCCCGACGGCCAGCACCGGCATGGTCAGCTTCGTGCCCCGGTACGCCGCGTTGTCGGCGATGTCCTGCTCGAACGCCCGGAAGTAGGCGAAGCTGGCCCGCAGATGCGCCGGGTCGCGCAGATGGCTGGCGAACTCCTCGATGTCGGGTGCGGCGATGCTGCCCTTGCGCACCATCAGCGCATCGGTGAACTTGTCCACCCAGAGCGACTCCCGCCCGTCGACCAGTGCCTCCGGAAGCCCGTTGCCGAGGGAGAAGTAGCCGAAGTTCCACACCCCCGGCCCGGCCGAGGTGAGCGCGGGGAACGTGTAGATGCTCTCGTCGGGGATCGGCGCCTCGGTGAGCGCCAGCCGACTCACCCGCTGCGGATGGGCGGCGGCATACGCGTACGCCACCATGGTCCCCAGGTCGTGCCCGACCAGCCGAAGGTCACTGACCAGGCCGAGCTGGTCGAGTAGTCCGTGCAGGTCGGCGGCGACAGTCTTCTTGTCGTACCCGCCGTCCGGGGCGTCGCTGCCCCCGAAGCCGCGCAGGTCGGGCGCGACCACCTCGAAGGAGCGCCCCAACTCGGGCAGCAGGTGCCGCCACATGTACCAGCACTGCGGGTACCCGTGCAGCAGCACCAGTGGCGGGCCAGCGCCGCCACGGACGTAGTTCATGGTGATCTGGCCGACCCGAGCCCGTTGCTCGGTGAACCCCGCCGGAACCCGCTCCCCGCCCACAGCCGCCTCCGTCTGTCGTCCGCCCCGCGCGTGCCTCCGTCTGTCGTCCGCCCCGCGCGTGCCTCCGTCTGTCGTCCGCCCGCCGCCTGCCCGGCTACCCGCTCAACCGCCCGCCATGCCCGCGAGATTCGAGACCTGCCGGTTGATCCACTCGGCTTCCTTGAAGTCGCGGTGTTCGGCTACCTTGGGCTCAAGTGGTTGTTGCAACGGGGTGGATTCTCGTCAGGATGAGGGGTCATGCCGGGGCAGAGGTTGTCGTCCGCGGAGCGGGCGCAGAT